>NZ_JBVVUU010000012.1:0-79852 GCF_056032925.1 Aeribacillus sp. JST-2 | reverse complement strand
AACCCCGGTACGCTCAACCCTTTGTGGGAGGGGCGCGCCCCTCCCACAAAGGCAACCACCCAAGATATGCGATTGTCTAGGAGCGTATCGGACTGGAAATTCGATAAAAAAACTTTTTGAAACTTAGTATACGAGGAGTGATAGAAAATGGCTAAGGATGAATTCTTGTTAAAAGAGATTTTAAAGGCGCTGGAGCTTTATTCGGAAAAAAACAATAAAAAGCTGGAACAATGGAAAACAAACTTGGAAAGCCGCATGGATCAAATGAAAGCCGATCTGGAGAGCCGCATGGACCAAATGAAAGCCGACTTGGAAGGCCGCATGGATCAAATGAAAGCCAACTTGGAAGGCCGCATGGATCAAATCAAGACTGAATTGGAAGACCGTATGAATGCCGGTTTTGCACGAGTGGAAGAACGTTTGGATCGAATGGAAATAAAGTTGGAAGCGATGCGGGTTGAATTAACCGAGACACAAGAAACCGTTGATTTTTTATCAAGCAAAAATCTTCAGCACGAGAAAAAACTTCGCAGCCTCTTCAAAGAACAGTCTTCATAGCCCTAACATCGCAACATCCTAAATTTTGAGAAAGAAAACATAGTCGTATTCAAAAAAAATTGTTCATAACGCAAGAACTTTTTGATCTTTTGTGGATAGGGCGCTTTTCTCAATCCAACACATACCTATCATTTCCCAATAAAAAAACAGACAATAGAAGGAATAGGAAATTTACAAAAACAGCTGAAAAAAAACTGTACGGTTGAGTGTCCGTACAGCCGGGTTTACAACCCTCTTCGGGCAAAGTCTACAAAACGGAATTTGTCCAGACGATGCCGCGATTCAGTGTATTGAAACAGTGTCGCATCCTCTAAATACACAAAATTTTTGACGACAACAATATGTGTAAAATCCTTCAAATCAAGATATTTCCTGTCTTCCGCCGTACATTCTTCGACCAAGATTTCTTTTTTGGCAAAACTTATTTTTAAATTTAATTCTCCTTCTAAATATTCATAGATCGATCGCTCACAAATTTCCTTCGTTAATAGAGGAACATATTTTTTGATGAAATAATCTTTATCCAAGATCACCCGCTCATTATTCAACTTGCGGGCGCGGACAACCTTCCAAATTTCCTCTTTTGCCGAAGTTTGCAGCTGTTTTTGCAAAAATAGATCCGGTTTAATCAAACCAAATTCATAAACAATTGTTTTGACATCGATTCCTAAACTGGCGGTTACCTCTTTAAAGCTGATAATGCCTGAAAAAGGAAGGCTCATTTTATTAATATCGAGAACAATTGAGCCTTTTCCTTTGATTTTTTGAATAAATCCGTTTTGCGATAATAAATTCAGCGCTTTTCGAATCGTTTCCCTGCTTGTTTGATACTTCTCCGCCATCTCATTTTCAGACGGAAGTATTTCTCCCGGTTTCAGCTCGCCGGCCTTAATTTTTTCAGCCCATTCTTGATAAATGGAAAAATATTTGTTTTCTCTCATAAAATCACCAAGATTATTTTAACATGAATAACCGGTCAGCGAGTGAAATGAAAGACAATCGATTCATATGGACGCAAAAGCATTTCGTGTACATCGCGAGGTGGATCAGGATAATTGGCCAGAAGAATTTCCCCTGTATATCCTTCTATATCCACCTCTTTCGGTAGCTGAAAGAATGTTTCTTTACCAAAAAAATTGTTAATCACAAGCAATTTTTCATCGTCCGTATTTCGCAAATAAGCAAAAATATCCGGATGATCCGGCAAAATCAGTTGAAAATCGCCTGTCGTCAAAATATCGTATTGTTTTCGCAGCTGGATCAGCTTTTGGTAATGATAAAAAATGGAATTTCTATCATTTAACGCTTTCTCAACATTAATTTCTTTGTAATTTGGCGCCGCATTGATCCACGGGGTTCCCTTTGTAAACCCGGCGTGGAGTGAGTCGTTCCACTGCATGGGAGTGCGTGAATTATCTCTTGATTTTCTTTTTAAAATTTCAATGATTTCCTTTTCTTGCATGCCTTTTTCTTTCATAATGCGATACATGTTTAACGATTCTACATCACGATACTCTTCAATCCTGTCAAACTTTGGATCCGTCATGCCGATTTCCTCCCCTTGATAAATATAGGGAGTTCCTTGCATGCAATGAATGGTTGTTGCCAGCATTTTGGCGGATTCTATCCGGTATTTTCCATCGTTGCCGTACCGCGATACTATTCTCGGCTGGTCGTGATTGCACCAGAAAAGAGCATTCCATCCGCCGCCTTTGTGCATGTTTACCTGCCATTCCGCTAAAATTTGTTTTAAAGCGAGAAAATCAAAATCGGCGGCAGCCCATTTTTCTCCATTCGGATAGTCTACCTTTAAATGATGGAATTGAAAGACCATATTTAATTCCTGGCGATTCGGGTTTGTATAGCGAATGCAATGGTCGATCGAGGTGGATGACATTTCGCCAACGGTCATGATGTCATATTGCGAAAAAACGTTTCGGTTCATTTCGTTCAAAAATTCATGAATTCTTGGACCGTCCGTATAATATTTCCGTCCATCGCCGCTTTCGTCATCTAAAAAGCGTTGATCTTTTGACAGCAGATTCACCACATCCAAACGAAATCCATCCACTCCTTTTTGCAGCCAAAAATGCATCATTTCATAAATTTTTTTCCGAAGCGTTTCATTTTCCCAATTTAGATCAGCCTGTGTGACATCAAATAAATGCAGATAATATTGGCCGCTTTTTTCATCATATTCCCAAGCGCTTCCCCCGAATTTGGAAGACCAGTTTGTCGGTACGGATCCGTCCTCTTTTCCATTTTTCCAAATATAAAAGTCGCGGTACTGGCTGCTTTTGGAGCTTCTTGCCTCTTGAAACCAAGGATGATCGGTTGAAGTATGGTTGACGACCATATCCATTATAATTTTTATATTTCGTTTATGAGCCTCATCGACGAGCCGATGGAAATCCTCCATTGTTCCGTATTTTTCATTAATACGGTAGTAATCGCTGATATCGTAGCCATTGTCACGCTCAGGCGATTGGTAAATCGGAGTCAGCCAAATGACATCGGCTCCCAGCTCTTTAATATAATCAAGCTTTTCGATGACACCTTTCAAATCCCCTATTCCGTCTCCTGTCGCATCATAAAAACTTTTTGGGTAAATTTGATAAACTACTGATGTCTTCCACCAAGGATGCCTCATTTTTACACCACCATTAACGTTTGAATTTAGCAGAAACAAAAGTCAGAATGAATGGAACGACTAAAACGATCGCCATTCCGATAAAAAATGCTCCCCAGTTTTGGTAGAAAATCGATAAAAATCCAGGCAACCCGCCGACACCAATTGAAGCTGCCCGCACGCCATTCATCGTAATAAACATTCCCGCTATGGCTGAGCCCGCTATTGCCGAGAAAAAGGCGTAGCGAAAGCGCAAATTCACTCCAAACATCGCCGGCTCCGTAATTCCTAGAAATGCCGATATCGCTGAAGTTAAGGACAAACCTTTCAATTTTTCATCTTTCAATACAAACATCATTGCCAAAGCAGCCGAACCTTGGGCAATGTTGGACAAAGCCAGCATCGGCCATAAAAATGTTCCGCCGGTTGAACCAATTAATTGCAAGTCGACCGCAAGAAACGTATGGTGCATGCCGGTGATGACAAGCGGAGCATATAACCCTCCATAAATCAAGCCGCCGAGAATCGGGATCGTTTCAAACAAATTCACGACTCCGGTTGTAAGGGCATTGCCAATTGCAAATGTCACTGGTCCAATGGCGATAAATGAAACAAATCCGGTAATTAATAACGCAACAGGGGCAACCACAAGCATTTGAAACGCATCAGGTATGCGCTGTTTTAAAAAAATTTCAATCTTAGCTAATACATAGGAAGCTACTAAAATCGGCAAAACTTGTCCTTGATAGCCAACTTTTTCAATTTCTAATCCGAACAGATTCCATGTCGGAATAGAACCTTTTTGAAGCGCCTCTCCATAGGCCCAAGCATTTAAAAGTTCCGGATGAACAAGCATTAAGCCAAGTACAATTCCCAACAGCGGACTGCCTCCAAACTTATTGACCGCAGACCAGCCGATTAAGCCGGGCAAAAATACAAAAGCCGTATTAGCAATTAAATTAATAATGCTGGCAAGATCCTTCCATTCTGTGTGGACATCAATAAAGGATTGATCTTTATAGAATATTCCCTGACCCGTTAAAATGTTGTTAATTCCCATCAACAAACCAGCCGTTACAATGGCCGGCAAAATGGGGATGAAAATATCAGCAAGCGTTTTGATCGCCTTTTGCAGCGGATTTAATTTTTTTGCCGCTTCATCTTTTACGTCCTGTTTTGAGGACTTTTCTAAGTTGGTTTGCTCTAGGAACTCATGATAAACTTTTTCAACTGTTCCTTGCCCGATCACAATTTGAAACTGACCGTTCGCCGAAAATGATCCTTTCACCACGTCTATGCTTTCCAACTGTTCCTTGTTGACTAAATTTTCATCTTTTAATATTAAACGCAAGCGTGTTACGCAATGTGTCGCTTTACTGATATTTTGTTTCCCGCCGATCGACTCAACAATTGCCTCTACCTGTTTTTTTAAATCCATATCCTAACCTCCCGTAATCGTTTTCAAAATCGGTATTACTACAAACATGTATATACATGTGCAGTTCCTATTTTATTCTTGTATATACAAGTTTGTCAATACAAATTCCTTTTGCAAGAAACTTGTCCATCATGGAAAAGATAAGGAAAATGACATGAAAATGTTTAAAGACGGGTAAAGAATAATTGTTTCTTAAATCCAGTTATTATTTTCACTAAGGAAGGAGAGAGTAATGAAACAACAAATTTCCAACGTTTTTTGGCTTGCTTTCATAATTGTCATAATCGCTGTTTCATTCGGTGTTTTCTCCCCCCAACGTCTAGAATCCCTTACAGGAAGCGTCCAGAGCTTTTTAACAACAAACTTCGGCTGGTATTATTTAATCATTGTTTCGCTCTTTGTTATTTTCTGCCTATTTCTCATTTTTAGTCCTGCTGGAGCTATTCGTCTCGGAAAACAGGATGAAAAACCTGAGTACAGCACAATCTCTTGGTTTGCAATGCTGTTTAGTGCAGGGATGGGGATTGGATTAGTCTTTTACGGAGCCGCTGAACCGCTGTCGCACTATGCGATCGATCCGCCGATTTCTGATCCTAAAACCAGCCAAGCGGCAAAATATGCGATGGTTTATACCTTTTTCCACTGGGGGATACATGCCTGGGGGATTTATGCGCTTGTGGCATTGTCTTTAGCCTATTTCCAATTTCGAAAAGGAAAGCCGGGATTAATAAGTTCAGCGCTATCGCCGCTTTTAGGTAAATATACGGATGGAAAATTGGGAACTTTAGTTGACGTTATCGCAGTATTTGCAACACTTGTTGGAGTAGCGACAACATTAGGATTCGGCGCTGTGCAAATAAATGGAGGAATTTCCTATTTATTTGATGTGCCGAATAACTTTTTTGTCCAATTGCTCATTATTTTCATCGTAACGTTTTTATTTATCATGAGCGCTTGGTCCGGATTAAGCAAAGGAATCAAATATTTAAGCAACATAAACATGGCGCTGGCCTGCGTGTTGTTGATTCTCATGTTATTCATTGGACCCACATTGCTTATTTTAAATATGTTTACAGACACAATCGGCTCTTATATTCAAAATCTCATTCGGTTAAGTTTCCGGATTGCGCCGCTTAATGAAGATCATCGCCAATGGATTCACAACTGGACGATTTTCTACTGGGCATGGTGGATGTCTTGGTCTCCGTTCGTCGGCATTTTTATTGCAAGAATTTCTCGCGGCAGAACCATTCGCGAATTTATGATCGGCGTGTTGCTTCTTCCTGCTTTCGTCAGCTTTTTATGGTTTTCTGTATTTGGAGTAACCGCCATTGATGTTCAGCATAGCGGTGTTGATTTAAGCAAATATGCAACGGAAGAAATATTGTTTGCTGTCTTTCATCAATTCCCTTTTTCAATCATTTTATCCATCATAGCTATTGCCCTTGTCGGCACGTTTTTTATTACTTCAGCCGATTCTGCAACATTCGTTTTGGGCATGCAAACGACATATGGCTCTTTAACACCTCCAAACAAAGTTAAATTGACTTGGGGGATTGCACAATCCGTGATTGCATCCATCCTGTTATATACAGGAGGTTTGCAAGGACTACAAAACGCTTTAATCGTTTCCGCCTTTCCCTTCTCCTTTATTATGATTCTCATGATGGCATCACTGTATAAATCGCTTCTGAAAGAAAAACGCGAGCTGGGACTATATCATCATCCGAAAAAATAAAGAAATAGCCCCCTTCCTAAGGCTTCCTTGCATTCTTCCAAGGAAGCCTTTTGATAAAATTTCGAAAATAAGGATCCTGCATTTTTAAACATTTTGTGAATTTTTTGTTTCATTTTTGTGACAAATCACGTATAATAATAAAAAAGAGACAGCGTTTTCAAAAAGGCAGGGGGGGGTAAAAATGGTCGCTTCCATTATGAAATATTTTTATTTAATTGTAGCTCTTTTCTGCATGTTTACTGGGATAATGGCCGGTTTTATGCAAGAGGTTCCGCTTTCCGTCATGATTGTATTTTTAGGGATTTTCAATCTTGTCTTATATGTTGTCTTTCATCGTGAGACATTAAAAAAACGCACAAGCTGAAAACAGAATGGTGATGACTACGGCATCATTCTGTTTTTTTTACATTTTTCGACTATCTGCCTGATTGGAAATCCGAAGAATGAAGCTTTTCATAAACTTTTTGTTTATAAAAAGCGGAGGCCGGGGAGTTAAACAAATTTCGCTTATTGGCCAAACGCTCCAATTTTAATTGTTTTTCAGTAAGTTTTCGATGCAATGCTTCCCTTTCTTTTTCATCATGGCAGTATTTTAATAAATCTTGAATGGTCATCAGTTCTTTTTTTAGTTCCGTCTCTTCATCCATCATACCAGCGTTTTTCAGCAGTCGGTATGCCATGCGCAGTTCTTCGGGAATATGAGAAAGATCATCAAGCTTCATCTCCTTCCCCATCCCCGGAAGATCTTTAAATTGTCCATCTTCGTATGCTTTTTTGATCCGATCCTCTGCAATCAGGAAAAACATGTCCATAACATCTTCTCCTTTCCGTGATTTTGACTATTTCACGCTTTTGACCGCCTTTTCATGGCTTTTGTCAAGTACCCGCCTTTAAAAGAACGTATTTCATATGAGCTTAAAAATGCTTTCGGTTCGGTATCGCTGACCAATTGTAAAAATTCTTCCTCGCGTGACCGCTTCGCAACCACATCCAACCGATACCTTTTCGAATTCATTCCCTCTCCTTCAAACACTGTGACGCCAAATCCGGCATCCCTCAGCTTCTTGACTAAATCTGAATGTTTATCCGTTAAATTAACGTGATACGTCACATATCCAAATGCTAGTTTTTTCTCAAGTTCTCCTCCAAGCAAAAGTCCTGCACCGAATCCGAAAATATAAGCCGCAATGTTGTATACGTTCGAAAGATCCTGAAATACAATCCCTAAAGCGACAATATATATTGCTGCTTCCAACAGCCCGATCCCAGCAGCAGCTTTTGTTTGATTTTTTACCAAGAAGATGGTCCGGATCGTCAGCACCGGCACATACAAAAGTTGCAGCAAAAAGATAAAAATCGCTTGCATCAGCATGTCGATTTTGACACTCCTTTATTGAATATCACGTTCCCTTAATGAAAAAAATGTCACATCATAACTTTTTTCTAAAAGAAAGGGGAACTTATTCGTTAAATCTTGATTTTTTTGCTTTAAAATCACGTTGGTTGCCCGTTTTTGTTATCATATACTTTAGCAAAGGAGCCACCAAAAATAAAATAAAAAAGATTCGAAATAAATGGAAACTCGTCACAATGGAAACATCTGCATGAACGCTTAATGCTGTAACCGCCATTTCCGTAATGCCGCCAGGAGCCACGCTTAAAAACATATCAAGAAAGGAATAATGAAATTCTCTCTCCAAAAGATAAGCTCCGGCCGTGCAAAATAAAATCAATCCTGCATTCAACAACAGAACAAGCCAAATAAGTTTTCCCAACTTTTTTTGTTCCGAAAAATCCGTCTTATATCCTAAATGCGCCCCCAGCAAAAGCTGCCCGCAGTCGATCCAAAATTTCGCTATATCCGGCGAACCAAGCTCAAGATGGTTCATAACAGCCGCTGCTAATATCGGCCCTAGCAAAAAAGGAATAGGGAGATGAAGCTTTTTTCCCAACCATATGAATAAAATCGTGAGCAGGCTTAAAAACACCCACTTGAGAAAACTGTAATCAATCCAAAAAAAGGATGAACTGCTAAGCATAGCTTTGCTTGGTGCATTATGAAAAAAATGCGTCGAAAACCAAGGTACAATAATGATCACCATGATGACTCGAATCGTTTGCATGAGCAATACGATGGTTTCGTCAACATTTTTCAGTTCTTCGCCTAGAACCAGCATTTGCGACATGCCTCCCGGAATACTTCCGAGCAAAGCAGTATTTTGATTAATATGCACCATTTTAGAAGTCAAAAGAGCCGCTGCGATCGAAAACATTAAAATGAGAATGGTTGCGGCAAGCATCAACGGCAAATGAGAGAACATGTTTGCCGTCGCTTCTTTAGTGAACGAATGGCCGAGCTGCAAACCTAAAACAACGAGTCCTAATTGCCTTAAAATGTAAGGCCAAGTTAAATCACGGAAAAATTTTTTGCCAACCATGACCGCAAACATCGGACCAAGCATCCAAGGCAAAAAAATCCCTATCCAGTCAAATAGAAATCCGCCAAAAAGGGCCAGCACCACTGTCAATAAAAATTTTTTCATATTCATCACCCCGAGACCCGATTCCTTCAAACATGACGGAAACAAAAAATGCTTTATTGAAGGTTAAAAAATAGATGCAAATATTTATTTTCGCAAGCGAAAGGGTTGAGCGCTTAAATAAGCAGCCGTTTTCCATATCCACTCCAGCGGACCTTGGCGAAAATGTTGAAACCAGACAATGCTAAAAATAATTTGGACAGCAAAAACGGCAATAGACAACAGCAAGCCTGCAAACGGCCCAACTTTGCCATATAAACCTAGCCCTATATTATAAAAAATGAATGTGCAAATCATTGATTGCAAGATGTAATTCGTTAGCGACATACGTCCAGCTGGCGCCAAAAAACAAATGATTTTTTTAAAAAATGGCCGAAAAGATAAAAAAATGAACGAAATCACATAAAAAAGCATCAGAAATGGCGCACCGACAATCAAGTAAACGTGATCGGCCGCAACAGAAAAGGCACTGATCGGAAGACCAGCCAATAGCCCAACAATCCAAACAAGTTTTAACAAACGCATATGTTTATTCGGGTCATGGAAAAGCCTTTGTTTTGCAAAAGCCATCCCGACTAAAAACATGCTTAAATATGGCAGCATGTTCAACAAGTAAATGTGCGGATGAAACGGCCATAAACCTGACATTGATAAGTAGAACAAGCGATCATGAATTCTCCTCTGGAAAATATCAGCAAAACCGCCTTTTTGATATGTTTGGAGTGATTGTTCAGCTTCCTTTTCCATTCGTTCGATGTATTCCTGATCTATGCCGCCATTCATCACATCATATTGTTCTGCGGCAGCAAGGATGCCAAGGTGAAGGGTATATAAAAGATAAAAAAAAGCCGCCCAAATCAGCAAAGTTTTGCCACTTGATTTTTGAAACAATAGCAAGATCAACCCCAATAGCGCATAATCCGTTAAAATATCGCCGTCCCAAATGAAAAATGAATGGATCAAACCAAATAAAAAAAGCACAAACAGCCTCCGAATATAGACCGGAACAAACATTTTTCCTTTCCGTAATGCCCGTTCTCTCATGACAACGGCGCCAAATCCGAATAAAAGGGAAAACATCGTAATAAACTTCGTTTGCACAAATAGATCTAATAAAAACCTTGTCATAAAGTCAGCGCCGTTCCACTTCTTTGTAAAAAAATTGCTTTCGCCAATTTCGTTTAAATATACATCCGGATAACTGAAATGCGCCATATTGACAAGGAGAATGCCAAAAAGAGCAAAACCGCGTATTGCATCGACAATTTCCAGCCGATCTTCCGTGTGGTTGGAAGACAAAAAATTACCCCTTTCTTTTTTTCTTTTTACTTATTTTAACATAAATAAAACGATTGCCGCTTTCTTCTTCCATTCCACTGATCACAAAACAATCTGTTTATACCATTTCAATGACAATGGTTTTATTATCAAGTATGATAGATATATAAAAAATACTTCTTTCTATCAACAAATCCGCAGGGGGAGCATTTGCTGAGAGTGAACGTCTTTTCGTTCTGACCCTTTGAACCTGTTGGTTAATGCCAGCGAAGGGAATGCGGAATGGTAAGATTCGCTTTTGATCTTCCCCCTCGGTATTGGTTGATGGATCATACTTAGGGGGGTTATATAATTGGAAAGAAAACGATTATTAACATTAGTGGAAGCGGCCATTTTTGCAGCACTTGCCGTCATTCTTGATTTTCTTCCGTCGATCCAGTTATCATCAGCCATATCCATTTCCATTGCAATGGTGCCTTTATTTATTTTGTCTTTCCGTTCTGGAGCAAAAGCAGGATTTATTTCCGGCTTTTTATGGGGAATTTTGCAAATTGTCTTAGGAGACGGAGAAATTTATACGCCTGTCCAAGGACTCATCGATTATTTTCTTGCTTTTACGTTTATAGGATTTTCCGGTTTTTTCAGCACAGCTATTCAAAACCGGCTGAAAGAAGGAAAGAAACAATCCGCTCTTGGTTTTATATTGATTGGAGTATTTGTCGGCAGCTTCGCCCGATATTTTTGGCATTTTATCAGCGGAGTCTTCTTTTTTGGACAATACGCGCCTGAAGGGATGTCTGCCTTTTTATACTCATTCATCGTAAATGGTGTCACAATGCTTGGCGCGTTTATTTTATGTGCGATCGTTGCAGGCGTTTTAATTCTCGCAGCGCCAAAATTAGTGTTAAATCGATAAAAGGGACTGTCTGAAAAGCCCATTTTAGTGTCACATATTTCCAAATAAAAGACCAAAGAATGTTGATTTAACAGCATTCTTTGGTCTTACTTTTTTCATGATTGGGCTAAAAAAACCATTTTTCGGACAACCCCTCTGAAAGTAGCCAGCATTCGCCAGCTACTTTCAAATAAAAATCGAAAAAATATAAAAGCAAGTGGAGAGAAACGCGTTGTTTTTCTCCACTTTCTTCTTTTTAGGGACTTATCGGACAGCCCCTACTTTTTTCCTTCATAAAGAATACTCCTTGAATTGCACTAAATATTTTTTTAATTTTTTTCTATCCACTTTAAAACCAATTCCTGGCGCTTCTGGTACGGAGACGGTGCCATCGGAAACCGTCACTTCCGGTTCAATAATATCTTCCTCCCAATACCTTGAGGAAGCTGATATATCCCCCGGAATTACAAATTGGTCAAGCGTTGCCAATGCGATATTATGCGCACGTCCGACACCTGAATCAAGCATACCGCCGCACCATAGAGGAACATTTGCCCTCTTACAATAGTCATGAATCTTTTTGGCCTCTGTCAGTCCGCCGACACGCGCAATTTTCAAATTGATGACTCGACAGCTTCCAAGTTCAACAGCTTTTTGCGCATCTTGCAAAGAGCAAATGCTTTCATCAAGGCAAATCGGTGTTGTCAATTCTTTTTGCAGTCGGCTATGATCAATAATATCATCATGGTCAAGCGGCTGTTCAATCATCATTAAGTAATACTCATCCAATTTTTTTAAATGATTGATATCTTTTAATGTGTAAGCGCTGTTGGCATCTGCCATTAAAGGCAGATCGGGAAAATGGCGGCGGATTTCTTTTATCACTTCAATATCCCATCCCGGTTTAATTTTTATTTTCACCCTTTTATATCCTTGATCCAAGCACCGTTCAATAAGAATTAATAAATCTGTTATAGTCTTTTGAATGCCAATGCTAATACCGACTTCAATCTCCTTTTTTATTCCGCCAAGAATATTTGCAAGCGGCAGCCCTTTTTGTTTTGCATATAGATCCCAAATCGCTCCTTCCACAGCCGCTTTTGCCATATAATTTCTTCTAATAAAGCGGAAGCGGCGGGACAATTCATCAGGATGGCCTAATGGTTCCTTTGACAAAACCGGAATGAGAAAATCCTCAATTACATGTTTGCTTGTTTTCACGGTTTCCTCCGTATACCATGGAACGGAAAAAGCCGCACCTTCGCCAAAACCGCTTACACCATTTTCATCTACTGCTTCCACAATGAGCAGCTGCCGATCTCGAATTTCGCCAAAACTTGTAGAAAAAGGAGTTTTTAAAGACAAATTTAAATGATACAAAACAATTTTTTGTATTTTCAAAATCCAAAAATCTCCTTCTGTTCAATTGTCGCTTCCCCGGTATTTCCCGGAAAATATTTTTCGATGATTTCTGAGACGGTTCTACACCAATCGCTGATTCTAAAAAAGAAAAGCAAGACATACAACAAGAATGATAATGAACAAAACCACATAAATCCATGTTAACGAGCGAACATTGCGAATCGAACTCGTTTCATATTCTCTTGATCTGGCCAATTCTGCTTCCGGACTATTTCCTTCTGCTTCATATGACTCAATTTTTTTCCCTACTTCTTTTCCAATAATAACTGTAAAGATAAAAGCCGCAATACAAATGATGATTCCCAATGTCAATAATATACCATACATCTGATGATTCTCCTTAATTTCGTTATTGTTATTATTATTTTTACTGTCTTTCTGAAACTAGTCAAGAAATAGGAATGTGTGTCTTAACTTTTAATCAGTTCCATTTTTACCATTCAACACTTGTCTGCTTCTTCTTATTTACGAGCAATTTAAAAACATCAGGCCTTGCATAATGCCCAACAGGGTCAAAATCAAATTGGCTGCAGGCGATTTGTTTCATATCCAGTTCTGCGGTGATAATATCTTCCTTGCCAAAAACAGGTTCTGCCACATATTCTCCCAATGGCCCGACAATTGCACTTCCTCCAACACTCATCACTTCTGGGGAAGAAGCAAGTTCTTCATAACAAGCCAAATCTTTTGGGTACATATCTTTTGTTACATACTGGTTGGCAGACAAAACAAAGCATCTTCCTTCCATTGCAATGTGCCGGATCGTGGCCTGCCAAGTTTCTCTCGCATCAGCCGTAGGAGCAACATAGATTTGAATTCCTTGTGCATACATCGCAGCCCTTGCTAATGGCATATAATTTTCCCAACAGATGAGCGCCCCTATTTTTCCATAAGGGGTGTCAAAAACCGGCAATGTGCTCCCATCCCCTTCACCCCAAACAATTCTTTCAGCTGCGGTCGGTTTTAATTTTCGGTGTTTCCCCAGCAATTGTCCGTCAGAGTTGAAAAATAAAACAGAACAGTAGAGAGTTCCGCCGCTGAATTCATTATCCCGTTCAATTACCCCTATCACGAGGTATACACCTGCTTTGCGCGCCGCTTCACCCAGTTGTTCTGTCGTTTCACCCGGAACCGTTACAGAATTGCTCCAATACCGATACCAATCTTTCCTGCCTTCAGCAGAACGACTCCCAATAGTTGTACCGAAGGATAGGCCTCTCGGATAAGCAGGGATAAAAGCTTCAGGAAATACTACAATCTCGGCTCCTTTTTCGCCGGCTTTATAAATCAGATCAACAGCCTTCTTTGTCGTGGCCTCCCGATCCATAATAATGGATGAAGCTTGTATGACGGCCACTTTAACATTTTGTTTTGTATTCGGCATAGGATTCCCTCCAAAAATTGAAAATTACGATAGGAATCTTTTTACGGATGGTTTTGTATCGAGAGGTGCAAGCGCTTGTTTAATAGGAGTATATAATCCATCATAAAAGATTTCAAAAATTTCACACCATCCAATTAATGATTTTTTCAGCCATCCATTTCTTCACCGGAGTAAAAATTTTAAAAACTGCAATCTAACATATAGTTTATAAAATAGCCTTAAGAATAATGTTCACTTAAAGACCTTTTTCATTTGTTTTACTGCCGCAGCAAATTGGCGTGGAAATTCTTTTGCGAAGCTCCGAGAAGGAGTACAATCTATTTACATCCCCCCCCATTACTCGTTAGTATTGCACCTTCGGCTCCCGCAGAGAACACTTGCAAAACCAAAAATTGTGGTTAAACTTTTTTCAGATCTCGTTTGTCGTTCCAACAAATTCCTTTTCCATCATACTAACAACTCGAAGATAGGTGATTATAAATTGGATGGGGAAAATGCTGTTCAATTGGATGGGTATTATTTTTTCTTCTAACATTATAATGAATGTTTGGATGGATCATTTTTCATCTGTTGCGGATGACAACGAATTCCCGATCTTCTTATCTTTTGGTTCATCTTTAATACACGTTAGGAAAAAGCGCCAAACTAATGAAAAGGGTGAAGGGTATGGACTGGAAACCGGATCGAAAAGCGAAAAAGCCAATATATAAACAACTTGCCGAATACATTGAAAACGGAATAGCGGACGGTACTTTTCCTCCTGATAAACCATTGCCTTCTGAAAGATTTTTGGCCAGTAGGCTGCAAATAAATCGGAGCACAGTGTCGGCTGCATACGCTGAATTAGAATCAAACGGGCTTATTGAAAGAAAACGTGGCAGCGGAACAATGATTAGCAAAGATATATGGGGAATGACAAAGAAGCGTGTGCCAAGCTGGAATCGGTATATTGAAGCAGGATCCTTTTTGCCGAATTTGCCTGTCATCCAGAGAATACGGAAAGAGACGGAGGAACATAACCTGATCAATTTGGCAAGCGGAGAATTGTCGGAAGACCTTTTTCCAGTGGCCTCCTTGCGAGAGATCATTTCCACGAGATCTTTTATTGGAAGCCTCGGATATGACCATCCTCAAGGAAATGAGATATTAAGAAATACAATTGCCAAGCATGTGAAACGATATCGGGGAATTGAGACAAATCCGGCCTCCATCCTTATTACGTCCGGCGCCCAGCAAGCTTTATATCTAATCGTTCAATGCTTGTTGAAACCGGGAGATTCCATTGTGATAGAGGATCCTTCCTATTACTACAATCTTCCGGTGTTTAAATCTGCCGGCCTCAAGTTATTTTATTTACCGGTCGGCAAAGACGGTATAAACCCGGACGATTTGCTTCTCTTGTATAAAAAACATCGAATTAAGATGATTTTTTTAAATCCTGCTTTTCAAAATCCAACGGGAACTTTTCTTCATAAAAACCGGCGGAAAAAAATATTGGAAATATCATCCGAATATGGGATTCCCATTGTTGAAGATGATCCTTACAGCTTGATTTCCTTTATAGAAAAAGATACCTATCCGTTAAAATCGGCCGATGAACACGGAAATGTCTTATATATCAGTTCTTTATCGAAAATCGTTGCTTCCGGGCTGCGAATCGGGTGGATTATTGGCCCAAAGCCAGTGATCGAAAGATTATCAGATGCCAAACAACAAGTCGATTTCGGTCATGCCAGCTTTACTCAATGGATTGCGAACGATTTTTTGGAATCTGACAACTTTGACTCACATATCCGCTATATGGGCAAACAACTCGAAAAAAGAAGAAACCAGATTGTCGCAAGTCTTAAGTCCTGCTTAAAGGAAGATGTTGAGTTTTATATCCCGCAAGGAGGCATTCATTTATGGTGCAAGATGAATAAAACCTTTAACGAGATTCATTTGTTGGAAGAGTCAATCAAACGGGGAGTTATTTATGTTCCGGGATCGACAATGGGGACAAGCAAAGGATTTGTTCGTTTTACTTTTGCAAGAGAAACCGAAGAAAATATTAACGAAGGAATAAAAAGATTTGCAGACGCATTTTACAGCTTGTAAACCGTACAAATGTTCATTTATGGAATACCAATCAACTAAAAAAGCTGAGTTGGCATGAGCATCACCATCAATTCAATAACAAGTTTAATGTAAATCCTTTGTAAAGCAAAATTTACATTGAATTAGCGATGGCATCATGCTGGCTTAATATTTGTTTTTTATATTTCTATAAAAAAGCTTTAGACCTCCGTCTCCATCCAAAAAGGCACATCGTTTCCTCCACATAGTTGTTTTAACGAATAACAAATTTTTGCAGGATGAATATTTTTTTGCATGCATAATACGAGAAAAATAGGCTGTCTTCCTGAAAGCGTACTTTGTTCAAAACATGATCGGTATTTTAAAAGAAAGGACATCAGGCTGTGGAAAAAATCAACCCAGGAAAAGTTTTGTTGGAAAGATTAGAAAAACATAAAATGGTAGCGGCCATTAAAGAGCCGAAATATATTGAGCGGGCGATTGAGAATAAAAACAATTTAAGCGCCGTCTTGTTAATGACGGGAACTATTTTAACGGTAAAAAGATATGTTGATTTCATCCAATCTGAAGGGCTTCCCGTCATCTTGCACGTTGAAAAAATAGGCGGTCTGGAAATGGATGGCGATGGAATTGACTTTGTTAAAAAGAATGTTCAGCCAATGGCGATCGTGACAACCAGAAACGGCATTATCAAAAAAGCAAAATCAAGCGGTTTATTTGTCATCCAGCGGATTTTTTTAATCGATACGGAAGTTTATCACAACTTAGTGCGGGACGCGGACCAAATCCGCTCAGATATTATAGAAATTATGCCATGCCGTGCACCGGATTTTTTAAACAAATTCACCAAGGTTTCGCGAGTGCCTGTTATCACAGGGGGGCTATTGACATTGCCGGAACATGCGAAGGAAGCGTTGAACAACGGCGCTGTCGCAGTAACGACGTCCAACTCCAAATTGTGGAAAATCGATTTAAATAAAATTTAAAAGAGAATTTACATCTGATTTATACAAAGTTAACAATCATCCTATATACTGAAACCATCAAGTGAATAGTTACTGGTGCAAACAGAGAGACCTCAAATTTAATGTATATGGTATGCATATATACAATTATATTTGGAGTCTCTTTTTTGTTTTTCGCAAAAAAATGGAGGTGGTTGCATCGGACAAGTCGCCATACAAACGCAAATGACAGATCACGCACAGTATTGAAACGATTCATGCCAAAAGTCACGGACAGAAAGCTGTAAACACCATCAAACAAATTGGGCGAGGAGGTTGAATAGGTTTTGAAAACTAAAATGATGAAGAATTTATTGTTCCTTTTGACCGTAGTTCAGCTAATTATATTTACAACCGCATGTCAAAATTCATCAACTTCGGGAACAAATTCAGAAAAAGCATCAAAGTCCGCGGAAAATGTAAATGAATCCGGATTTCCAATCGTAAAAAAACCGATTGAATTAACCTTTTTTACGGGAAAATATGAACAAAATCATGATAATTATGAAGAAACACTTGTATTTAAAACCTATGAAGAGAAAACAGGGATAAAAGTTAACTTTGAAGAAGTACCCTTTGGAACGTTAACCGAAAAACGAAATCTAGCTTTGGCAAGTGGCGACTATCCGGATGTCTTTTATTCAGCAAGAATCCCTTCTGCTGATCTTTACAATTACGGAAAGCAAGGAGTTTTTATTCCACTGAACGACTTAATTGACAAGTACGCACCGAATTTTAAAAAAGTAATGGAAAAGCATCCTGACATAAAAAAAGGATTAACCATGCCGGATGGAAATATTTATTCGATTCCATCCTATTACGATCCTGATTTTTTACCTATGCTAATTGGTAAACCATTATGGATCAAAAAAAGTTGGCTAGATCAGTTGGGTATGGAAGAGCCAAAGACGATCGAAGATTTTTATAAATACTTAAAAGCAGTGAAACAAACTGATCTGAACGGTAATGGGAAAAATGACGAAATTCCTTTAGCAGCAACGGATACCGGCGCCATTGTTGACCACCTCAAGGGAGCTTGGGGCTTTGGGACTAGAGGTCTGGCACATAAACATGTTGATGTTGATCCCAAAACAGGAAAATTACGTTTTTTCCGAACAGATCCAAAATTTAAAGAAGTCCTAGAATACGTACACAAACTTTACAGCGAAGGACTAATTGATCCAGAAATATTTACAATGGATGATAGTAAGCTGAATGCGAAAGGATCAAAAGGTATTGTCGGATCAGCTATTGTTCCGAACCCTGAAACAGTATTTAGCAATCAGAAGGACTATTTTGGTTTGGGAGCTTTAAAAGGACCTCACGGCGATCAACTTTATAGCCACGTTAAAGCACCATTAGTTCATGTTGGTGCATTTGCCATTACGAATAAAAATAAACATCCTGAAGCAACTATGCGATGGATTGATCACTTTTTTAGTGAAGAAGGAGCAACTTTTCAATTTATGGGTGTTAAAGGAAAAACATATGAGGTAACAAAAAACGGTGAATTGCGATATGTCGATGAAATAATAAATAATCCAGATGGCTTGACTTTTGACCAAGCACTAACACCTTATGTTACGTGGATGGGTGGCAGTTATCCAGGATATGTTCAACAAAAATACTTTAAAGGATCTGAGGCGCTGCCAAGCTCTTTAGAAGCTGGAGAAAAAGCAAGACCGTATGTTCCGGAAGAAATTTGGAACGGATTTAATTACACGGAAAAAGAGTTGGAATTTAAACAGTCAGTTGGAACTGATATCGAAACATACATTGATGAAATGGAAGCTGGTTTTATTTCAGGAAAAATACCTTTCAATGAATGGGACAAGTATGTTGAAAAAGTAAAACAAATGGGTTCAGATAAGTATCTTGAAATTGAAAAAGCAGCTTATAAACGTTATCAAGCCAATTAATTAGTAAAATAGTTGAGGGAGGATGTTTAAAAGTAATGAAATCTTACATCCTTCCTTTTTATCTCAAAAGTGAGAAAGGCGTTATTGATTTTAAGACAAGAAGGTGTCAAAATTTTCTTTCATTTTTTGTATGGGGATGGATGTTCTCGTACTATAAGAATTATATAAAAACTTAAAATAAATTCAGAATGATTCTTTACAACCTACTCTATTTTAAACTTAAAATTTTAAATAAATTCACATAACCTTAATATTAGGTTGTTACGATGGATCTGTCCATTTGAAAACAGGCAGGTGATATTATTGGAAAAACTTCATAGACAACCATTTATCAATAGCGCAATTAAACCGGCCGACACGAATAAAAAGAAAAAAAGGTTAAGTAAAATTCGTAAAAACTGGGATTTATATTTACTTGTTCTTCCTGTACTAATCTATTTTATTGTTTTTAAATATATCCCGATGTATGGAGCGCAAATAGCATTTAAAGATTTTATTGCAGTAGAAGGAATTTTTGGAAGTCCATGGGTTGGTTTTGACCATTTTCAACATTTTTTCAACAGTTTTTATTTTTGGCGTCTTATAGGAAATACTCTTTTAATTGGGGTATATGAACTTGCAGTAGGTTTCCCAATTCCCATAATTCTAGCTTTGCTAATTAATGAAGTGAGGAATAAAAAATATAAACATTTTGTCCAAACTGTTACTTATGCTCCTCATTTCTTATCAGTAGTTGTAATAGTAGGAATGCTATTTTTATTCTTATCTCCACAGACTGGCATAGTAAACCGTCTTATTGTTTTTTTTGGAGGAGAACCAATTTCATTTATGACAGAGCCAGAATGGTTTAAAACCATTTACGTATTTTCTGGAATATGGCAAAACATGGGATGGAGTTCCATTATTTATCTAGCAGCATTATCAGGAGTGGATCCACAATTGCATGAAGCCGCTGAAATAGATGGTGCAAGCAGGTTACAGCGAATATGGCACATTAATCTTCCAAGTATTAAACCAGCTATCATTATTATGTTTATACTGCAATGCGGCAATATTTTTGGAGTTGGTTTTGAGAAAGTATTTTTAATGCAAAATAATTTAAATTTGAGTGCTTCAGACGTCATTTCCACCCATGTATACCGCACAGGTATTTTAGGTTCACAGTACGATTATGCAGCAGCCATTGGTTTATTTGAATCTGTTGTTAATTTTATCGTCCTATTAATAGTTAATTATGCTGCTCGAAAAGCAAATAAAATTAGTTTGTGGTAAATATAACATTTAAGGAGACGTGTCTTTAATGTTAACAAGGATGAGCTTGGGTGATAAAATTTTTACAATTTTCAGTTATTTTATATTAACATTGGTAGCTAGTCTCGTATTGTATCCATTAATTTATGTTTTAAGTGCATCCTTTAGCAATCCAGAACGCATTGTTCTAGGTGATATATGGCTTTTGCCTAAAGGCTTCACTATCGAATCCTATTTATCTGTGTTTCAAAATGACGATATTTTGATAGGCTTCCGTAATACAATCGTTTACACAGTGCTAGGAACTGCCATAAATCTTTTATTTACAATCATGATAGCATACCCACTATCTCGCAAAGATTTCTATGGCAAGGGAGGGATAACAGCATTTATAACCTTCACGATGTTCTTTAGTGGTGGAATGATGCCTACTTACTTGCTTGTTAGAGAACTTGGAATGCTTGATACTATTTGGGCAATGGTTCTTCCCGGTGCTGTTTCAGTTTACAATGTAATTATTATGCGAACGTTTTTTCAAAGCATACCAGAAGAATTAAGGGAAGCTGCATCAATGGACGGATGTTCCAATATTAACTTCTTGATTCGTATTGTGCTGCCTCTTTCCATGCCCATTATTGCAGTGATGGCCTTGTTTTATGGTGTTGGTCATTGGAACGCATATTTTGATGCATTGATATATTTATCAGATACCAATAAATTTCCCCTGCAGCTATTTTTACGGCAAATGCTTATTCAAGATGATATGTCGGCAATGACCAACATGGGAAGTGAAGTGCTTTCCGAACATCTTATGCAAGTAGAGGGTCTTAAATATGCTGTTGTTGTTGTATCCAGCCTGCCAATGATTATCATTTTTCCATTTTTACAAAAATACTTTGTAAAAGGTGTCTTCATTGGATCATTAAAAGGCTAGAGTAATTTGTATTTACCCCGATTATATTGCAAAAAATTTGCCATCATTGTTTTTCATGAAATAAGTCATGCTGCTATACATAATTCTGTATAGGTGAAACATTCAAATGCAGGTGGACGTGATTGCTAGTTTTGACGTGATCACGTTCCACCTGATTTTCTGCACGCAGCAATCCCAAATCAAGCAGCCCGCAAAAAATTTTTTACCGTACAAGGTCATTGATAATATTCATCCAAAGCGACAATCATCGCACCCATCCGCTCTAATTCTGGAACAATGACGCGCTGCACTCCCCGCTCCTTTAACTCTCCGGCTGTTACTTTGCCAACGGCAGCTGCTGCAACATTGTGTTGGAATGCTTCAATAAGCTTTTCTAATGCTCCTTTCTGTTCAGCCAATTGGAAAAGCACCTTCACTTGCGGGGCTGCAGTAAACGCAACAGCATCAAGCTTATTTTCGATTATTTCATCCAACAGCTGTTCGACGGTCTCCGGATTCGGTACAATGGTGCGGTACGGCAAAATTTCATGCAACATCGCACCGTGCTTTTCAAACCAGTTGACAAGCTTTGGTACCGGTTCTCCATGCAATTGCAAAAAAACACGCTGGTTGTGAAAAGAAATTCCTTCGAGAACCCGAAGCAGCCCGTCATTCGTTCCGTCCTCATCGAGAGCATCCGGCTGAATGCCCATTTTTTTAAGAGCCGCTTTCGTTTTATAACCGCGCACAGCAATTTTAGCTTCTTTTAAAACATTCATAAATGATTCGAAAATGCCGATTTTTTCAGCCGCTTCCAAAAGAGCGTCAGTCCCTATTCCGGTCGTAAATACAGCCCAGTCAGTCCCTTTTTCCACAAAGCTCCGTAGATCAGCCTCCAATTCCGAAACAGGGCATTTTATCGTTTCTTGAATCGCTCTAATGACAGGCTCCCCTCCTTTTTTGCGAATTAACGCGGAAAATTCTTCGCTTTTTCGAGAACCTGTGACGGCGATCCGTTTCCCATTTAAGTTTCCCAATGTCTTAATTCCCCTTTCTATTCCATATGTATATTATTATAAAACTTCCATTGATGGGTAAAACCATTTTGAGAAAAAAGGGTTGTCCGAAAAACGGTTTGTCAGCCCAATTATGAAAAAAGTAAGACCAAAAAATGCTGTTAAATCAACATTCTTTGGTCTTTTATTTGGAAACTTGCGACACTAAAATGGGCTAATCAGACAGCCCCTATGAACATTATTGGATGGCTTCCTCTACTTCTTTTACCATTTCAGAAACAGAGATCAGGCCGCCGCCGGATAAATACCAGTAGTTCGGATCCAAGTAAACAATATGGCCGTCTTTGTACGCTTTAGTCTTTTTCACCAATTCATTTTCCACTGTTTGTTTGGCGGATGACTGGCCGCCTACAACACTACCGCGATCTATCACAAACAAGTAATCAGGATTTTTTTCAACAATATATTCAAAAGAAATGCTTTGTCCGTGAGTGGAAACTTCAATATTTTCATCTACAGCTTTCAGTCCAAATTCATCATG
The DNA here is from genome assembly GCF_056032925.1 of Aeribacillus sp. JST-2. Classification (NCBI taxonomy): domain Bacteria; kingdom Bacillati; phylum Bacillota; class Bacilli; order Caryophanales; family Bacillaceae; genus Aeribacillus; species Aeribacillus sp. JST-2. Next base: position 57,250 of record NZ_JBVVUU010000012.1, on the reverse strand, counting down.
GATGATGCCAAATCTTGATTTCGGTCCATAAGCGCTGACTTTCCCTTCATTGGCTAAAATGACCAATGCATTTTTGCCGGTCGCTTCCGCTTTTTCTTTTAGCTGTTTAATGGAATCATCGATTGCTGCCAGTTCTTTTTCAGCTTCCTCTTCTTTTCCGAAAATTTTGCCAAGAGTTTTCACATTTTCATGGAATGACTCTAAATATTTCGTCGTATCAACACCCATAAAAATGGTTGGGGCAATGTTCTCAAATTCTTCATAAACCTCCGATTGTCTACCGGAAATAATGATCAAATCCGGCTCAATTGAACTGATTTTTTCAAAATCCGGTTCTTTTAAGCCGCCGACATTTTCATATTGATCGCTGCTGTATTTGTCTTTTAAATAAGAGGGAAGATTGTCTTTCGGTACGCCTGCCACTTTAACGCCCAGCTTATCCAATGTGTCAAGAACCCCAAAGTCAAAAACAACGACTTTTTCCGGATTTTTCTTCACTTTTGTTTCGCCAAGCTGATGCTTAATCGTCAGTTCTTCTGTTTTTTCCGTTGCGGATTTTTCACCTTCGCTGCCAGCCGACCCGTTGGAGCCGCATGCGGAAAGAATGAAAATCATTAAAGAAGCAATGAGAAAAACGAAAAGTTTTTTCATATAAAAATCACCCCTGTATATTTTATTTTATCGATGATATCGCAATTTCCAGAAAAATCTTCTCTATTGAATAAGAAAATCATAATCATTTCGATTTACTGCAAAGAAAGAGCGCCACGCTCTTCCGTAAATAAGACATTTAACAGAAATTGCGATCCATCGGAATAACCGATTAAGAGAAATAAACACATATTTTGCAATTATTAATATTTTGTATATTAATATCCATGTCATATACATGTTTCAAAGTAGAATGATTGATCACTTGCTCTGTTTGGCCAACATGAACCATTTTTCCATTTTTCATCGCTACAATATAATCGGCATACACTGAGGCAAAGTTAATGTCATGCAAGACAATGACAATCGTTTTGCCCAATTCATCGACAAGTTTTCTTAACATTTTCATAATTTGCACTGAGTGTTTCATATCTAAATTGTTCAAAGGTTCATCCAGCAAAATGTAATCGGTATCTTGAGCGATCACCATCGCGATGAAAGCCCGCTGTTTTTGCCCTCCGCTTAACTGATCAAGAAATTGATGTTCAATTTCTTCCAGCCCCATATAGCGGATTGCTTCGTCGACATGTCGCTCATCTTCTTTTGTCAATCTTCCTTGAGAATAAGGGAAGCGTCCGAATGAGACGAGTTCTCTTACCGTTAATCGAAGGTTGAGATGGTTCGATTGTTTTAAAATGGATATTTTTTTCGCCAAATCATTGCTTTTGCATTTTCCAATTTCTTGTCCGTCAATATATATTTCGCCTGCATCTTTTTTAATTAAGCGGCTGATCATGGAAAGCAGCGTGCTTTTCCCAGCTCCATTAGGTCCAATAAAAGCCGTAATTTTTTGTTTCGGTATTTTTAATGTAACATCTTCCACTACCAGCTTATCCCCGTATTTTTTTGAAACATTTTTCACTTCTACCATGATCGATTCTCCTTTAATAGAAGATAAATAAAATAAATACCGCCAATAAAGTTAATAACAACGCTTAATGTTGTCGAAAAGGTAAATACTTTTTCGATTAATAATTGCCCGCCGACTAAAGCAATCAATGCAAAGAGAAAGGTGCCAGCTGTTAAAATACTGTGTTTATAAGTTTTGAAAAACTCCCTGGCCACATTAATGACAAGCAGTCCTAAAAAGGTCATCGGCCCTGTCAAAGCAGTCGAAATGGATACTAAAACAGCTACAATGATCAGCAGCCTTTTGACAACAAGATCAAAATCAACTCCTAAGTTAACGGCATGTTCTCTTCCAAGTGCAAGGACGTCCAAGTATTTGGCATATTTCAAAGTATATAGGCCAACCAGAAAAATACCGGCTATGGAAAGGTAGAGTAGATCTGTATTGACGTTATTGATGCTGGCAAACATCCTGTCTTGGACAATTAAAAATTCGTTAGGATCAATCAGCACTTGCATAAACGAAGTTAAACTCCCAAAAAACGTTCCCAATATTAATCCAATGAGAAGAAGAAGATAAATATCCTTCCCTGCCCTTTTAAAAAGCAGCTGATAAAAAATGAGCGCAAACAACATCATAAAGCAAAGAGAGATCGCAAAATTCACATTTTTATTCAGCATGGTAACATGGGTAGAACCGAATAGAAAGACAAGAAATGTCTGTATAAGCAAATATAAAGAGTCTAAACCGAGTATGTTTGGAGTCAAAATTCTATTGTTTGTGATCGTTTGAAATACCAATGTTGAAAAACCGATGGCGATGCTCGTGATGATAATCGCCAATATTTTAACCGTCCGGCGCGGCAATGCATAATCCCAATTGCTCCCAAGTCCCATAAAAAGGAAAATACCTATTAAAAGAACTGCAAATGCCGATAGAATGGAAAGTTTTGCTCTATAACCCATATGCTTTTCTCCTCATCAGTAAGTAGACAAAAAGAGCACTTCCAATAACGCCGACGGTTAAGCTGATGGAAATTTCATACGGATATATGATCACCCTTCCTAAAATATCGCAAGCCATGACAAAAACAGCACCAAGCAATGCAGTGTGAGGCAGATTTTTTTTCAGGTGATCCCCGTTATAAATGGAAACGATATTCGGAACAACAAGCCCCAGAAAGGGAATGGTGCCAACGGTTAACACAACGGATGAAGTGATGAATGCGACAATGATAAGTCCAATATTCATCACCTGTTTGTAATTTAAGCCTAAATTTTTTGAAAATTCCTCGCCCATTCCGGCAACCGTAAATTTATTCGCATAAAAATAGGCGATGAATATAAAAGGAATACTAATGTACAGGAGCTCGTATTGCCCCTTCATGATCAGCGAAAAATCCCCTTCCAGCCATGAAGCAACATTTTGGATCAAATTATTTTTATAGGCAAAAAAAGTTGTAATGGATCCGATAATGTTGCCAAACATTAAACCGACTAACGGAACGAAAACGGCATCTTTATACTTGATTTTGTTTAATATATTCATAAAGATAAAAGTTCCAAGAAGGGCAAATAGAAACGCAACCATCATTTTTTGAAGCGGGCTTGCGTTAGCAAACACCATCATGGCAACCAAGATCCCTAATCTGGCGGAATCCATCGTTCCAGCAGTTGTCGGAGATACAAATTTATTTCTGCTCAACTGCTGCATAATAAGACCGGCAATGCTGAAGCTTGTTCCCGCTATAATAATGCTGATCACCCGAGGAATTCGGCTGATAAGCAAAATTTGCGTTTCTTCATCCTTAAAATAAAATAAATCGATCGGATGAATCTCTTTTACTCCAATAAACAGCGAGGCAATTGAAAGAATGACGAGTGCCAAGAGCAAATACCTTTTTTTCATTTCTGTACTCTTTCCTAAACGTAATTAATAATGAAATTCGTTATCAATTATAATAGAAAAAAAATATATTTTCAATAGCTAATTCACTAAAAATAGACATCGCCCTGTTGATTGAATTAAATGAAAAGGAATCATCTTCGGATTTCTTATTGACATTTCTGCTTCCATACCGATATTATATATGAATAAATATTATTTTTTTTTAATAAATATTCAATCAATCAAAACGAGGGATTATGTATGTTCATTCGAAAAGCTGTTATGAGCGATACAGAGGCGATTTATCAGTTAATCAAGCACTATGCATTGGAAGGAATATTGTTAAGCAGAACGTATTCATCCATTTATGAAAATCTGCAAAACTTTTTTGTTGCGGAAGATAGCGGAAAAGTGGCCGGCGTTGCCAGCTTGCATATATTGGACAAAGATTTGGCGGAAATCCGCTCGCTTGCCGTTCACCCGGAACATATCGGAAAGGGCATCGGCAAACAACTCGTGAAGCAAGTAATGGCGGAAGCAAACAGATTAGAAATAGAAAACTTGATTGCTTTGACCTATCAAATCGAGTTTTTTTCAAAACTAGGGTTTGAGATTGTCGATAAACAATCGCTGCCGCAAAAAATGTGGAAAGATTGCATTAATTGTCCAAAACTGCCGTCATGTGATGAAATCGCCATGTTAAAAAAGGTTTGGCAAAAAGAATTGGCAAAAAATTAGAAGCGGGTTGGTCCGCTTCTTATTTTGATTGAAGCACATATTGCTGAATGGCATAAGCTACACCATGTTCATCATTTGTTTTTGTAACAACGTCGCATATTTCTTTGACCTCAGGCTCCGCATTTCCCATTGCTACAGACAAGCCGGCTGCCTCCATCATCGGCACATCATTGAAATTATCGCCAATGGCAATCGTATTCTCGATCGGAATGTTAAAATGCCGAGCTACTGTTTTCAACCCGAAGCCTTTATTTCCATTCTTATTCATCACTTCAATGTTGTATATTCCAGAAGTTGTGACCGCAACCCCGCAAAGATTTTGTAAATCTTTCATCATCTTCTCTCTCATTTGCGGTTGAAACTGTAAAATAAAAAACTTTTGTACAAATAAATCGCTGCGGTTAATGACATCTTGAACATTCCGGAATAAACGAATGTTGACGGTTTCCTTCGGCTGCTCGGTTAACTGACGATATTCAAGATCCGTTAACCGGTTTTTCAGTTCTTGATTCGCATTTAATGCTTCTTGAACATGATCCATCCAATGTTCCGGCACCCAAATGCCTTTGTTCGTATAAAGCTTATAAGGCGCTCTGTATGTTTCCAATATTTTGGCTGTTTCTTGCACTTCTTCATTAGTCAGCGAAATCATTTGCGGCTCTTTTCCCTCAATCATTACGACTGTTCCGTTGCTGGCGCCGACCGGACATGAAAGACGGTATTCATCCAGCAGCTCCAAAATATTTTCAGGAGCCCGCCCTGAACAAATCATGACCACATTCCCTTGATTTTGCGCTTCTCGGATCGCTTGCAAATTTTCCGATGAGATCGTTAAGTTAGAAGATAAGAGTGTTCCATCCATGTCAATTGCGATTAATTTCATCAAACCTCTCGACTCCCTTTATTTAAGTTCATATTTGACATTATATCTCAACATTGATTCGGCCGCACATTTGCCATTATTCAAACGAAACTTAAATGGTTTCTTTTTTAAATCGGCTGCTCGCCAATTCATAATAAAATCCTTTTCTATCAAGCAATTGCTGATGGGATCCTTTTTCTAAAATTCGTCCGTCTTTGATGACCAAAATTTGATCCGCTTTTCTAATGGTATTGAGACGATGGGCAATGACAAAACTCGTTCTCCCCTTCATCAGCCGCTCCAGCGCCTCTTGGATTTTCAATTCTGTTACAGTGTCAATGCTGCTAGTGGCCTCATCCAATAGTAAAATCGAAGGATTTTTTAAAATCGCTCTTGCAATCGAAAGAAGCTGTTTTTGCCCTTGGCTGATGCCGCTCCCGTTTTGGCTGATGACCGTATCATATTGGTTGGGCAGCTTCATAATGAAAGAGTGGGCATTGGATAACTTGGCAGCCTCCTCCACCTCTTTATCAGTTGCGTCAAGTCTGCCGTAGCGAATATTTTCCCTGATCGTTCCTTGGAACAAAAACGGATCTTGCAAAACAAATCCCATCGTTTTGCGAAGGGCGCTCCGCTTCAATTTCGAAATATCATGGCCGTCAATCAAAATTTTCCCATTATCTGCTTCATAAAAACGAGCGAGCAAATTGATAATCGTCGTTTTTCCTGCACCAGTCGGCCCCACAAGAGCAACCGTTTCTCCAGGCGAAACATGAAAGCTGACATCTTGAATCGTTTGGCTGCTTTCTTCATAAGAAAAACTGACGTGGTCAAAGATGACTTCTCCTTTTACATGTTCAAAATCGATTTGTTTTCCGTTATCACGTTCTTCTTCCGGTTCATCAAGCAAAGCAAAAACACGTTCGGCGCCGGCAACCGCTGACAAGAGAGTATTGAACTGGTTAGCAAGATCGTTTAATGGACGGGTGAATTGCCTGGCATATTCTGCGAAAGCGACAATCGTTCCAATTGTGATCCATCCTTTTAATGCAAACATTCCGCCGATTCCGGCAATCAATGTAAAACTTGCATTGTTTAAAGCGTTCATTAATTTTGGAATAAAACCTGAAATGGTTTGCGCCCAAAATGCCGATTGTTTAAGCCTTTCGTTTTTCGCTAAAAATTCACTGATCACCCGCTGCTCTTGGGAAAAAGCTTTCACAATCCGCTGCCCTGTGATCATTTCTTCCACATAGCCGTTCAGCTCTCCTAAATTTTGCTGTTGTTCTTTAAATAACAGCCCCGTCCTCCGTGTAATCCACTTCATTCCCATGACCATCATAGGGATGACAATTAACGTGATCACCGTTAAAAGCGGGCTCATCCATAACATGACCGCGATCGTTCCGATTAAAGTCAATACACTGAAGGATATTTGAATGACCGAGCTGTTTAATGTAGAACTGACATTTTCAATGTCATTCGTCATCCGGCTCATTAAATCTCCCGCTTTTCGTTCATCAAAAAAAGAAATAGACAGACGATGATATTGCTGAAACAAATCCGATCTCATTTTATAAACGGTATTTTGCGCTACTTTGATCATCCAAATATTTTGAAACCAAATGGACAATGAATGAAAAGCGTAGATCAAAACAAGAGCCGCCAGCAAAAAGCCAAAATTTTCACCGCTTTTCTCAACGATATGGACATCAATGGCTTTTCCAATCAAAAACGGACCTAATATCCCCAAAACAGTGCTTGCGAAAACCATTAGAAAAACGAGAAATACCCAACCTTTTTGATCAGACATATACTTCCAAATCCGTTTCAACGTTCCGGGCCAGTCTTTCACTTTCGGCTTTTTGCCTTTAGCGGCAGCACCATCTTTCATTTCCATTTTTGGATGCCGGAAAGGTTCAATAAGATGTTTGAGCGCCATACAGCCCATCCTTTCCATATTGCGATTCATAAATCTTTCGGTATAGCGGAACACGTTGAAGCAATTCTTCATGTGTTCCTGTTGCAAGCACTTTTCCATCTTCCAAGAGCAAAATGTGATCAGCTGCTATGGCGGTTGCAATTTTTTGGGTAATAATCAATGTTGTACATTTGTATTGCATTAGAGCATTCAACAGCTTTTCTTCCGTTTTTAAATCAAGCGCACTCGTGCTGTCGTCAAGCAGCAAGATTTTCGGCTTCCTCACAAGCGCCCGTGCTATCGAAATCCGCTGCTTCTGCCCACCTGAAAGATTGGCTCCTTTTTGGCTGATCATGGTATCGTATCCTTGCGGAAGTTTTAAAATCGTTTCGTGAATTTGCGCTGATTTAGCTGCCGCTGCAATTTCATCAAGTTCGGCATCTTCTTTTCCCCATGCAATATTCTCTTTGACCGTTCCAGTAAATAATAATGATTCTTGCGGGACGAGACCAATCGACTTTCTTAAATTCTCCAGCTTGATGGTATGTATATCCATTTCATCTATCAAAACACGGCCGTTCGTCGGATCATATAAACGCATGATTAAGTGAAAAATAGTCGACTTGCCCGATCCAGTTGCCCCGAGCAGCGCCAAAGTTTCCCCGGGATTTACTATAAATGATACATGATCCAGCACTTGAGAAGAAGAATCCGGGTAGGTAAAAGAAACATCTCGAAATTCAATCTTTCCTTCTTTTATTTCATTCGCCGATTGCGCCAAATCGTCTGTTATATCAATCTTAGTTTCAAGAACCTCGGCAATTCTTAAGCTTGAAGCTTTGGCACGGGAAAAGGCTGAAATAATAAATGACAACATGGACAAAACGGACATGATTCTTGTCGCATAGTTCACAACAGCAACTACTTCACCGACTTTTACCTCTCCCTCCACGACATCTGCGTGCGCCACCCATAATATAATTAAAATACTGGCATTCAACACAAACAGCAAAACAGGCTGGATCATTTCCAAAAATCGGAGCACGGAAACGGTTTGGTTCTTTAAGTCTTGGTTCGCCTTTTGAAAGCGGCTCAATTCGTAATCATGCCGCAAAAACGCTTTGATAAGGCGCATCCCTGCTAAATTTTCCTGTACTATTCTATTGACGGCATCCAGCTTTTCCTGCACGATCCGGAACAGATTTCCCGCTTTTCTCATCATCCACAGAAGAAAGAGGATGAGCAAAGGGAGAGAACAGATGAGGATCGAAGCTAATTTGACATTGACGGCAAAAGCCATGACGGTTCCGCCAATGACTAAAAGAGGTGCACGGAGCATAATGCGCAGCCCCATAAAAACAGTATTTTGAATTTGCGTTAAATCATTGGTCAACCTTGTCATTAATGATGAGCCGGGAAATCTGTTGAAATTTGAAAAAGAAAAGTACTGAATTTTCACAAACAACGCTTTTCTCACATCAAAACCGAAGCTTTGACTAACATGCGCTGCGTAAAACGAGTTGGCAATTCCGGCAAAAAAGGCAATAAGCGTGATGCTGAGCATGACCATTCCCCATCGGGCTACAGCATCCAAATCTTTTTGTAAAATGCCGTCATCAATGATTTTTGCCATTAACAAAGGCTGGATTAGTTCAACTGCCAGCTCGATCAGCATAAGGAAAAGAGCGATAGCGATTGCCACTCGGTAAGGGTTCAAAAAGGACAGGATTTTTTTCATTTGAAAGCCTCCACAGCAACAAACAAATACGGTTATATTGTCATCATACAACTTTTCTGAAAATTTTGTAACATAAAAGTCCGGGAAATGAAGAGAAGAGCTGCAGGAGCCAAGTCCTAATTACTCTGTAAAATCTCATTTCCAGCCTAACGGATCTAGATTCACGACAAAAAAACCGCTTCCTTTTTATACAAAGTTCAGGACTTAATCGCTGCAGGTTTGATTTCACAAACAACGCTCTTCCTTAACCGGTGATAACGGCGATGATCCATATGATCGCGAAACTAAGCAAGATGGTCATACTCGAGGCGATTCCGGTAAATCTGGCATTATAGCCAAATTCAACAGAATAAGGCAGAACGGCCGTTGATAAAGGAAGTATAAAACCGATCAGCAGCGTATACTTAAACATTTCCCCAAACGGCAGCAATAAAAACAGGAAAATGCCTGCTGCCAAACCAACAACATAACGGATGGCCAGCAGCTTGAAAATATTTTTCCAATAGGTTCCTTCAAATGAAAAATTTAAATAGATCCCGAGCAAAAGCAAAGATAGCGGGGTGTTTGCGCGGGACAAAATATCGGCAACGTCGATTACAGCACTTGGCAAATGCCAACCGACAATATTTAAGGTGCAAACCATGGTATAAGAAAGCAGTGGAATCGATTTTGAGATTTTGATTGCGATCGCTTTTACATTGGCTTTCGCATTTTCTGCCGATGAGTAATAGCTTCCAAGCAAATAGCTCAGCCCGAAAACGATAAAGGCATTGCCGACATCAAACATTCCGAAATAGGTTAAACCTTCTTTCCCCCATAACCCTTCGATCAGCGGATAAGCAAAAAGGCCGATATTAAACCCGGGAACAATCATCATCAGCAGGCCTTTTGTATTTCTTTGTTCATTTTTAAACAAGAGCCAGCCTAAGAACGCAGAAAATACCCCGTATATAAAAGAAATGAGTACAAGCAAAACCAGTGAGTAGTCAAAATTCATTTGGTTAAATGTTACAATGATCAGACTTGGGAGCGTGATGTTGAAAACGATTCTTGCAACGCTTTCGCCGTCCGATTCCTGTATAATTCCCCGTCTTTTCATAAAATATCCTAGTGCTATGATGCAAAGTGAATATAGAAACTGTTGATGGAAACCGTCCATTGAACATTCCCCTATAATTTAAAAAATGGCAAATGAAAACCGAAAAGAAAACGCTCCTTGGATTTCACCCAAAGGAGCTAAACAAAATTATACACAAAATAAATTCAAAATTCACGCAGAAAAACAAAAGATCCCGGAAATTTCGACGAAATTTCCGGGATCTCCATTCGATTAGCCTTTTCTTACTTCTTCAGGAACTTTTAAGCCGAGCCCTTCTGCAACTCGTGTTCCGTATTCAGGATCTGCTTTATAGAAATGGCCGATTTGTCGAAGCTTAATTTCTTCCAATTCAACAGGTTTCATTGCATTGACGATGTTTTCAACAAGGCGCGCTCTTTCTTCTTCGCTCATAAGGCGGTACAAGTCGCCAGCTTGTGTGTAGTGGTCATCGTGATCATATCTGGTGCTTTCAGCAATTCCCGAAACCGGGTATGCAGCTTGTTTTGCTTCCGGTACTTCTTTTGGTCCGCCAAAACTGTTTGGTTCATAGTAGACAGAACCGCCGCCATTGCCGTCGAACCGCATAAATCCATCCCGTTGATAATTGTTTACTTCCACTTTCGGACGGTTGATCGGAAGAGCGTTATAGTTCGCCCCAATGCGGTAGCGGTGGGCATCATGGTATGCAAACAAACGGCCTTGCAGCATTTTATCAGGTGATACATCTACACCAGGAACAAGATTTCCAGGCGAAAATGCAGCTTGTTCAACTTCCGCAAAATAGTTTTCCGGATTTTTATTCAATACTAATTTTCCTACTTCAATTAATGGATAGTCTTTGTGTGACCATACTTTTGTCACATCAAACGGATCCCATTTGTATGTGTTGGCATCTTCAAGCGGCATGATTTGCACATAAAGCGTCCAAGAAGGATAATCGCCTTTTTCAATGGCATTAAATAAATCTTCGATATGATAATCAGGGTTTTCGCCGGCTATTTTTGCAGCAGTTTTTGAATCAAGGTTTTTAATGCCTTGGTCTGTTTTGAAATGGTATTTGATCCAGACGCTTTCACCTTCTGCGTTTGTCCATTTAAACGTGTGGCTGCCGTAGCCGTTCATATGGCGGAAAGTTGCCGGAATTCCGCGGTCACCCATTAAGTAAGTAACTTGATGCAAAGATTCAGGGGACAGCGACCAGAAATCCCATACCGCCGTAGGATTTTTCAAGTGCGTTTTCGGATCGCGTTTTTGTGTATGAATGAAGTCAGGGAATTTAATGGCATCGCGAATGAAAAAGATCGGTGTATTGTTCCCTACGATATCATAGTTTCCTTCTTCAGTGTAAAACTTCACGGCAAAGCCGCGCGGGTCGCGAACAGTATCAGCAGATCCCAATTCTCCTGCAACCGTTGAGAATCTTACAAAAACAGGTGTGCGTTTTCCAACACCATTAAATACTTTTGCCTTTGTGTACTTGGACATATCGTTTGTCACTTCAAAATAACCGTGAGCACCTGCGCCTTTCGCATGAACAACACGTTCAGGAACACGCTCTCTATTAAAATGAGCGAGCTTTTCTAATAGATGGACATCTTGAATTAATGTCGGACCGCGATGGCCAGCTGTAATCGAATTTTGATTGTCCCCTACAGGAGCACCCCAGCTAGTCGTCAGCTTTTTATTCTCTCCCATTTATAAATCACCTCATAAATTAAAATGATATTTCTATAATTATCACAATAATATAATAACATATTTCAATTAAAAATCAATAGTAATTTAAAATTATTATAAATTAAAAGGCGAAATCTAGCATTTTTTAATCAATTAAGCAATTATTTTATCATTTATACAACCGAGAAAGATCCTCCATTATCAAAAAAAGAGGATATTTATAATGTCTAATATATACAAAACAGCTAATATTTTGAAGGAGAAGAAGGAATTTTATTGGTGAAAAATGAGCGTAAGTGTCAAAATCAGTCGCCATGTCGGTATTAGATTGGCATTGATCGCCATCGGACTTTTGGTTGCCTTAAGCATCTCTGTGTGCAGGTAGTCAAAACTATGCCAGAGCAGGGAAACATTGCTTGGTGCAAAATGGAACGGTTATGTTCAAATCCAAACTTCCTATAAGAGGAAATTCTCCTTATATGATTCAGCCCTTCTTGGATGTTCTAGAAACATCCAATACTATGGCTTCTGCTGATTTCTGACTGTTCAACTAGATATCACTAGGTAGCTTACCAAGTGTGCTCGGCGTATCAGTCAGATCTCCCGTGGTAAGAGTACAATCATTCCCTCCATCTATCTGTTTCATTTACTCTGTACCACCTTTGGCAGTAAGGACTTTGCCTTGTTTGACAGGCTCATCCAATGGTACCTAGCCTCATATGAAGTTCGTGTTCCGAGAGACCTTAGGTTTGCCGCCCACTTCCTTCAGATTCCCATGGACATCCTTGTGTTAAGCTAACCATTACTACCGCCTTCATGGCTCGAGACTTTCACCTTATAGACTGCACCCATGCCGGGCGCACCACCAAAAAAGCGGCAATTTTTTAGCCAACTTTTGAATAAAAAATCAATTGTCTTTTTCTCTTTGAACAGCAGGAATCATTGTGCTAACCAGCGCGGAAGCAAAAGCGATGATTCCTGTTGCTATAAACACCTCATAAAAGCCAACATGATCTGCAAGGAACCCCGCTAACATCGGTCCGATAAAAATGCCGATTGCATAAACCGACTGGTAAAAGCCCATTGCCGTCGTCCGATAAGATTCTTCGCATACGGGAATGACCATTGCCAATAATTGCGGAAAAATTAATCCGAGCCAAAAACCGATCAAAACATGAAGAAAACAAATCCACCATAATGAATCTGAAAGCGGCAGCAACAAATGAAACACTCCTGTCAGAAGAAAAGATAGGAATAGCAATAGTTTCGGCTTTCGGACAGGCAAATAGGCAAGCAGCAATGATGCAGCCGCATGCGGTATAAAAAAGGAAGCAACGATCCAAAAAAACGTCGACTCACTGAAACCTTTTTGTGCAACATAAATAGGTGTAAAGCCAAACATCGTCATAAACAAAATGGAATGTGCAGCAAGCGACAAGATTGAGATGACCCATAAAGCTTTTATGCGAAAAACATATGTTAACTGGTCAACATAACGCGCCGCCCCTTCTTTTGCTTCCGTTTCTTTTATTTCCTTTATCCAAAATGATAAGACAAAACCGATCAATGCCGTTATCGTCCCGATCAAAAACGGCATTTCCCAGCCGAAGCGTTCAACAATTTTTCCGCTGACAGCCATGCTTAAAAATTGTGTCACGACTGTCATAAACTGCAGCGTTCCCATCGCTTTGGCTGACTGGCTTTCCTCAAAATATTGCGCATATAATGTTGTAGCCATGACCCACATCGAAGCTGTAATTCCCGAAAGCAGCCTGGCAATGAATACAGGGATAAAAGAAGTAAACATAAGGAACATGACGCCGCTGGCAAAAGCCATGAAAAATCCGGCAATCAGCATTCCTTTCCTCATCTTCCCTAAAAAGTCGGACAAGATCCCAAGCGGAAAACGAATAAGTATTTGCGTAATCCCATAGCTTCCCAAAATGATGCCGACAAGCGAATAATCAAACCGCAAATATTCCAAATACACTCCAAAAATGGGGATATAAACATAAATCGAAAACCAAAAACAAAAGATAACCGTCAAAAAGAGGAAATGGTCTTTTTTCAAAATTAAGCTTTCATGAACTTTCATCGCAAAATACCTTTCTCAATTGTCATTTGCCGTCTAGTACTCTACATCATATCATATCGTTTTTTGCCAATAAATAGAATCATTGTTTTTCTTGAAGATTTCTTTACATTTCTACCAATCATTGTATTTTTTATGTTATCATTTAAATAAAGAGTGTTTTCATCATCAGCCTTTTTCAAACAAAGATAGAAGGAGAATCTGTATGGCAAATTTTCTTGTTGGATTTATTGCCGGGCTTGTTATATTGTTAATCGCCACCGCAATAAAAAAGCAAAAGCCGAAGAAAAAGTCCAAACTTGTTCAGGAAAACGTTCCGAATGATTTAGGCTGTCATATGGAGGAAGCAATTCCGGTTGCCGCTAAGTTAGAAGAAGCACTTCATTCAGAATATATGGAAAACGTTAAGAGAAGGGTTCTTCAAAAACACGCGGATTGGTCTGAAATAGATTATGAATGGCGCTTATTTGAGCTGAAAAGATATTTTCTGTTGGCCGGAATCCTCAAGTCCGTTCCAATGTTCAGCGATGAAGTGGATGAAATCTGGCATGAAATGATTATGTTTACAAAGGAATATGAAAGCTTCTCCAAAAAATTTTTCGGTTCCTTTCTCCATCACAGCCCAAACATGGAGCGGGTTCCAGTCCCTGACGAACGGGCGCTGTTTGACTGGATGTATATCCGCCTTTTCGAAATATATCCAAACAGCACGAAGTTGTGGGGAAGCTTTTTTCAAAACCCGCTCAGCCGCACATTATTAAATGAAGTTCGATTTTCAACAAACGACCAAATACGGGAAAAATATTTCCGGCCGTTTGACCTTGCACAGCCATTGCAAATGAAGCTGATCGAATGGCTTCAAAACGACATCGAAAAAGCGGAAGAGATGAAACAGCAAAACAAACCTTTCAGCAAGGCGGCGCAAAATGATGATTTTATGTATTTGCTGCCGGCCATGGTTTATTTCTCAATGTACGATGCAGACAACTTCGATACTGAAATGTCGAAACTTTTGCATAAAGATTCGACTACTGGCGGCGCAAGCTCCGTTTATGCGTGCGGAGCCGCCTACACCGACTCGAATGACCATTCAGGGCATTCCGGCTGTTCTTCTTCAGGATGCTCGGGCTCCAGCTGCGGATCAAGCTGCGGAGGAGGATGCGGAAGCAGCTGATGAAACATTCCTTTAAAAAACAGCCTTTCTCGTGAAGATACTTTAAAAATCCCGCCTCCAACACGGAACGGGATTTTTTTCAATTATTTAGGATGCATTTTAAACTCAAGAAACAAATCATTATAGTAAGCAAGCATCCGCTTTCCGAGATTTTCATAAACTTCTAATTTGCTCGTTAATTGCGGATCCGGATAAAACCTCTTATCCCCGGAAATTTCTTTCGGCAAATATTCGAGCGCCTTTTCGTTAGGAGTAGAATAGCCGACATATTCCGCATTTTGCGCCGCAATTTTCGGATCGAGGATGAAATTCATAAATTGATGGGCTCCTTCAATATTTTTCGCCGTTTTCGGGATGACCATGTTGTCAAACCAAAGATTTGATCCTTCTTTTGGAACAACATAGTCGAGCTTCTCATTTTCCCACATGATTTCTGCTGCATCTCCCGACCATACAAGAGCTGCTCCGGCTTCCTCGTTGGCCATCAACATTTTAATTTCATCGCCAACAATCGCTTTCACATTCGGAGTTAATTGATCAAGCTTTTCCTTTGCCTCCAGCAGATGCTGTTTGTTTGTATCATTTAATGAGTATCCGAGGCTATTTAATCCCATGCCGATTACTTCACGGGCTCCGTCAACAAGCAGAATTTCATTTTTCATATCTTTATCCCATAAATCGTTCCAGCTGTCGATTTTTTTGCCGTTGAGCTTTTCCGGATTGTACACGATTCCAACCGTCCCCCAAAAATAAGGAATTGAATATTTGTTTCCCGGATCAAATGACAAATCAAGAAAGCGGGGGTTGATATATTTTAAATTGGGAATTTTGTCATGATCTATAGGAAAAAGGAGGCCTTCCTCCTTCATTTTGCTGACGGCGTACTCAGAGGGGACGGCAATATCAAACGTTGTTCCGCCTTGAGCAATTTTTGTCATCATCGCTTCGTTTGAATCAAATGTTTGATAAATCACTTTTATCCCTGTTTCCTCTTCAAACCGATCAATCAATTCCGGATCGATATAGTCCCCCCAGTTGTAAATCGTAAGTGTATTTTTCTCTGAATACCCTTCGGATGCGTTCAAACGGGCAATAAAAAACAAAATGGCAAAGGAAACGGCAAAAACAACCGCGAACATTTGCACCACTTTTTTCATCTCCGTCCCCCCAATCTGCCAGGACGATTATTTTTTAAAGTGACGAAATAATAGCCGATAACAAGAAGAATGGTGAATAGAAAAATAAGTGTCGATAGAGCATTGATCGATAAAGAAATGCCTTGGCGCGCCATGGAATATATTTCAACCGATAAAGTTGTAAAACCATTGCCCGTAACAAAAAATGTAACAGCAAAATCGTCCAACGAATAAGTCAGAGCCATAAAAAATCCTGCAAAAATACCGGGTGTAATATACGGAATGACGACTTTCGAAAGCACATTCCACTGGCTTGCCCCCAGATCCCTTGCCGCATCAATCAGCGTTGGGCTCATTTCCTGGAGCTTCGGCAGCACCATCAAGACGACGATCGGGACGCTGAAGGCAATATGCGAAAGCAAAACAGAAACAAAACCGAGCTTAATGCCAACAATGGTAAACAATATTAACAAAGAGGCTCCGATGATCACATCCGGACTAACTAAAAGAACATTGTTGAGCGACAGCAATGTGTTTTTCCACCGCCGCGTTTTGACAAAATAAATGGCCAGTGCACCGAATACACCGATAACGGTTGAAATGGCAGCGGACAGCAAAGCAATCACAACCGTATTCAATACAATGATCAGCAAGCGGACATCTTGGAAAACTTCTTTATACCACTCCAACGTAAAACCTTCAAAATGGTGCATCGTTCCGCCGCTGTTAAACGAATAATAGACAAGATAGAAAATCGGCGAGTACAAGATGAAAAAAACAGCGACTAAATAAATATTGGACAGCTTCCATTTTTTCTTCATTTTTCATCCCTCACTTCCGATTTCCTGTTACAAACATGATGATGGCCATTGCAATAATTAAAAAGACAGCAATGGTTGCTCCCATTCCCCAGTTTTGCGTGACGAGGAAATGCTGTTCAATTGCCGTTCCCAGCGTGATCACCCGATTTCCTGCAATTAAGCGGGTAATCATAAAGAGCGACAAAGCCGGAATGAACACTGCTTGACAGCCTGATTTTACCCCGCCAATGGTCAGCGGAAAGATAACTCTACGGAACGTAACCCATGAAGAAGCACCAAGATCCCTCGCCGCATCCACAAAAGTCGGATTTAGCTTTTCCAAAGCATTAAAAATAGGCAAAATCATGAATGGGATAAAAATATAAACCGATACAAACACAAAACTAAAATCTGTAAATAAAATTTGTGTCGCACCAACACCAATGGCTTCCAACAAACGATTGGCTGTACCATACGTTCCAAAAATCCCAAGGAATGCGTATGCTTTTAACAGCAAATTAATCCACATAGGCAAAATGATCAAAAGCAGCCATAACTGCTTATGCTTTGTTTTCGTTAATAAAAAGGCAGTCGGATAGGCAATCACCAACGAAAAAACGGTGATCAAAAAGGCGTACCAGAAAGAGCTTAACGCCATTTTCAAATAAACAGGCGTAAAAAACTTTCTGTAGTTTTCAAACGAAAATTCCCCTTCAATATTAAAAAATGAATAATAAACTATGAGCAGAATCGGTAAGATAACAAACAACACGATCCATAAAACGTATGGAAGAAAATAGAGCGGGCGGATATTATGTTTCATCGCCAACACCATCATTTAATTGCTGTTGTTTTGACTCCACTTCAAGATGCATGACGTGAATTGCTTCCGGTTCAAAATAAAGACCGATTTCTTCCCCGACTTCTGCACGTTTCGTCGAATGGACGAGCCACTCATTGCCATCCTGATCATAACAGCAAATTTCATAATGAACCCCGCGAAACAGTTGGGAATCGACGCGAGCCTTTAATTTTCCCTTCTCGGGAGCGGTAATTTCCAAGTCTTCCGGGCGAATGACCACCTCAACCTCCTCGTTTTGTTGAAAACCTTTATCGACGCATTCAAACTGTTTTCCAACAAATTCAACGAGGTAATCTCGGATCATTTTTCCCAAGACAATATTCGATTCACCGATAAAATCCGCCACAAAACGGTTCACAGGTTCATCATATATATCCTTTGGCGTTCCGCTTTGTTGAATTTTTCCTTTATTTATTACAAATATTTCATCAGACATTGCCAATGCTTCTTCTTGGTCATGTGTGACAAACACAAAAGTGATGCCAAGCCGGCGCTGCAATTCCCTCAGTTCGTACTGCATCTCAGTGCGCAGCTTTAAATCGAGTGCGGATAACGGTTCATCTAAGAGAAGCACTTCGGGTTCATTGACGATTGCTCTTGCAATGGCCACCCGCTGGCGCTGTCCTCCCGACATTTCTTGAATATTGCGATATTCATAGCCAGACAAGTTAACGAACCGAAGCGCATCTTTTACCTTTTTCTCGATCACATCTTTTTTCATTTTTTTGATCCGAAGACCGAATGCGACATTTTCAAAAACATTAAGATGAGGAAAAAGAGCGTAGTCTTGGAACACGGTATTAACTTGCCGTTTATTCGGTGTGACATGATTAATGCTTTTTCCATTAAAATAAATCGTTCCTTTCGTCGGTTGGATAAATCCGGCAATTAAACGAAGAATCGTCGTTTTGCCGCAACCAGACGGGCCCAGCAATGTATAAAATTTTCCCCGTTCTAGTTCAAAGCTGACATTATCCAACACAGGCAAGTCATCATCATATTGTTTTGTTACGTTCTCAAACCGAATGATCGGCTGCTTGTCCATAGCGGTTTCCCCCATTGCATACAAGTCATTTGCTTGGCCATTTCCAACAAAATGGATAATATAAATTCTATTAAAAAAATCCTTATAATTAGGTTGGGATCCCCGCCCAATTCCTAATTATAAGGAGATTGACAGAATAAGAATAACACAAAAATTAATGGAAATGAACTATAAAAATGCAAAATATGATCGAAATTTCCGTATTTCCTAATACTTGCATTTTTCCCCTAGTTCTCCGTCCATAGCGGTTTCCGCTGTTCAATTTCTGACAAATGAAAAATGCTGTGCCAAGAGAAAAAGCACCTTTTAAAATTGCTGCCATTTCAAAAAGGGATTAGTCTGTAAGAGTTTGTAAAAGTGATGGATTTTTGCCCTTAGGCGGACACCATTGAATTTTTTGTAACAAAGAAAAAAATGGTGAATATTATATAATCGAATTTTAGGAAAGGGGAAAATATCATGCATCAGCATAACACGGACTTCAATCAAAACCAAGAAATTCCATATGCAATGCCTTATGAAGAACATATGCATTATCGGGATTACCACGGTCACCATATGCATGACTTCTGCAAAAAATATAAGCATTATTATGTCATGATGGAAATGGACGATGGAAAAATGTACGACGGCATTATCGAAAAAGCCGATAACGATCATGCCTATGTATTAATGCCGATTGGCGACCAACGCGAGGAAAATATAGAAGAGGATAGACAGTATGGTTACGGCGGCTACGGTTATCCTTATGGCGGCTATGGCCCCGGTTATGGCTACGGGCACCGTATTCCGTTTCGTTTTCGCAGATTTAGAAGATTCCGATTTCCGTTTTTTAGAATTCGCCGGTTTTCATTCCCGTTCCCTTATTAACAAATCTAAGAGACCGGCAACTTCGTAACGAAGTTGCCGCTTTTTTTGCCCGAAAAAAACGTCATGATATTGAACCGATAATATGTGATCCCTAGATGGCAGCTTCCGGTACAGTATGTTCATTCATCCGTTAGGTTTTCCAACTTAATCATTTTTTCAAATCCAGGCTTTTTTCCTTATATTATTTACCATTATGTAAAAAACGATTTAGGCCGCATTACTCCAGATGCCGGATGAGAGGGAGTTTGCATGAAAGGAGCTTTATTCCAGTTTAGTTGTACAAAAAGATGTTGATGTTATCGTGATCATCAATCGTCGCTAACAAAATGTCGTTTACGTCCACATTATATGTGATTTTGATTATGTTTTTCAGCCACATTTCATTTTTGCCGATTTGAGCCAATTCGCCGAAATCAATCTTTCCTTCTTTTATAATCGTTCGGGGAAATGAAAATGGTTTTGCCAACAATTTCATATCCGCCGGTGTCAGTGCTTGATGCTGAGGATTTAAAAAAAACGAAATGGTGCCATCCGGTTCCCATTAGGGCAAGAGAAACCTTCGGGATATCTGTAATTTTTTCTTTTCTTAACTGCGATAATAAAAAATCGATGGATATTCTTGCTTTGGCCAAACTTTTATAAATGATTTTTCCATTTTTTATTATGAGAAAGGGGGAAGGCTCAAGCCAGCTTCTAAATTTTCCCCATTTTAGACTTAAAAATACACAAGCAGTATACAAAACAACCAATACAGTTATTGTGATCATTGATCCCTTCAGGTCTAATTGCTCGTCGGACAACGGATGGGAAATAATGTTCCCAAGTAATAAAGCCATTATAAAATCAAGCAGTCTTAGCTGAGAAATAGACCGCTGCCCCATGACTTTCACCGCAAAGAGCAAAAAGAAAAAGGAAACAATTGCCCTTAATCCCCATTGAATGGCAGCCAGCGATTCTTGGCCATGAAAAAATTCCATCTACATTCACGTCCTCGCATTGATGATATAGGGATATATCCTTATTATTGCCTGTACATTCCTGTCTTATATGTCAAATCCCTTGCGGTTAAACTAAGGAATTATGTTTAAGCTTTTTGTGATAGTTCTTTTAAGGGTTAAGTCCTGAGAGAGCGGTATCAATCACCGAAGTCTGGGTTCGCTGTGCTAGGAGTAAGATTTTGCACAATAATTGGGACTTGACCTTTTTAAGGCTTGTGGAGGAAATCCATTAAAAAGTTGAAAACCATGAAGGAAATAAATAAAAGCTAATCACGATTGGGAACTTCCTCATTTTACCTGATAAGAAAGTTTACCAAAGTGATTAGCCAAATGAATGGAGCTTAGGAGGAATAATAGGCTATTTGTACATAGATACAAAAGCATCGACAATATCGGGATCAAAATGGACACTTTTACGTTCTGTTAAAAAATCCAGCGCTTGATCAAGAGGCCAAGCGACTTTATAAGGCCGAGCGCTGTTCAAAGCTTCAAACACATCAACAACGGTTACAATTCGTGCTTCGAGCGGAATCTCTTTGCCCTTCAATTTTTTCGGATATCCCGTGCCATCCCATTTTTCGTGATGGTACAGGATAATGTTTTCGGCAACTTTATAGCTTTCTTTTAAAAAATTGTCTTGCAGTTTGCTTGTAATTTTTTGCAAAATGTCATATCCGATTAGCGGATGAGTTTCCATGATGAGTCTTTCATACGATGTGAGCGGGCCCGGTTTATATAAAATACCCTCAGGAATGCCGGCTTTTCCAATATCATGCAGTATGCTCGAATAGATGACATTTTTCATATAATCCTCAGAAAGTTGAAGCTGATAATAATCATTGTATGTATAAATCAATTTTTCCGTAAGCTGCCTGACATTGACTAAATGATCTTCAATGCTTGGATCCTGTATTTCGCAGGAAATCGCCAGCACTTCAAGAATCGATTTTTTCGTTTTCTCTAATTGTTCCTGTGGAATGAACGTACCGCTGTCAAGCTGCTCCAATTCACGAAAAACCCCTACATAATACACTTCGTCTTCAATAAGGATGGGCGTAATTGTGATTGAAGAATGCCACAATTCCCCGGATTTTTTTCTATTAATAAAGACGCCCGACCATGGCTTTCTTTCCATTAAAGATTTGGACATCGAAACATATGTCGATTTCGGCGTTAAATTCGATTTAATTTCTCCGGCCTTTTTTCCAATCATTTCATGTTTTTGATATCCCGTTACTTTTTCATACGTTTCATTAACGTCCAAAATGATATGATGACGGTCGGTTATAATGACTGCATCTGCCAACAATAAATATGCCGATAATTGTGGATGAACGCTCATCGCAACGAAACCCTTTCATCAATAACTGGAAACAACCATGGAATCCCCGCCTGAATATTGGGATTCATTACTTATTCGGCTCATAAAGGCTCCAAGACAATTTTACGGAATTGACGATTTCATCCGCAACTGCTTCAGGATCAAGGTTGTTCGTTGAAATTTTAGAGTGATGAAGAGAATACGCATCTCGTCGTTTCAAAAATAATGCTTCAATTTCTTCCAACGATTTTTTTTGCAAAAGAGGACGGTTCTCGATAAGAAGAGGTATTCTGTCTTTCCAAGAATCCCATGACAAATCGAGCAAAAACACAAGGCCGCTGGATAAACAGGCATCGCGGACTTCCTCATCCAAATATGCCCCTCCGCCAAGGGAAACAATTTTTAGCCGAGTATTTTCCAGCAGATCAATAATCATTTCTTTCTCAACTTTCCGAAAATATTCTTCGCCAAATTGTTGAAAAATAGCCGGAATCGCCATACTATACTTTTTCTCAATTTCCTCATCCACATCAATGAAATCCCGGTACAGTTTTTTGCCGACAAGACGGCCGATAGTTGTTTTCCCTACTCCCATAAAACCAATTAAAATAATATTCTTTTCGCGAAGAGGAATTTCCGTTTTCTCTTTCATTTGCAATCCACTTCCCTGAAACGTAATTATCATAACCTTTAAGAGTTTGACTCGCGTACAACAAGCTCAGGCTGCAAAATAAGTTTTTTCGCCTGTCCCGCCTCGCCTTTCATCCGCTTATGCAAAAGGTCAGACGCATTGCCCCGATCCGATCAGGAAAAGCGGAAACGGTCGTTAAAGAAGGACTAAATACCGATTTCCGGAATATTGTCAAAACCAACTACTGCGGCATCACGGCTAGGCATCAAACCGGTTTCTTTTAATCCAAGCATTACACCAAACGCAACAACATCATTATAACAGAAAAAACCAGTTGGAGGATAAGAATTTTGCATAACCCCGTTTGACTGTGTATTAATTTTTTTTCTCTAGATTCTTTTACATTCGGACGTCGCAGACAACAAGGCAACACACCTTCGTGTTTTGCAAATTCCTGCAGCGTCATGCGAGTCTCTTTTTTCGTCCCATTCTTCTGACATCTGCTATCAATATTCACCAACAAATCAGTTGAGAAAAGGATATCTTCCCATTCAAAAAAATTGTCAATTTCACTTTAAAAGCAAAATCAGTCTTTTGACAAAAAGAAAAACTCCCCCGATTGGCCGAGGACAACTAACCTAATCATGCACACGCTGACATAAAGAAGAAAATATATTAATAGGGCCACAAGTGATGTGTGTACGTTGCCGGGTAAAAAGGAATCCGCTTTAAGAAAGTATGATCTCATCCTTCAAGATGCGGGGTGCTTGTTCCGCGTCAACCACAAGGGATATTTTCAAAACGACGTTATCGTCCTAAAAGGGGTTCATGGAGATAAAAACAAAGCAGCAATATGACGATCAAAACAAGCGCGGAAGCAGTAATGGCTTGTTGTCAACAATCGTTATGGTGAAAATACGGAATCTAATCGTCATAACGATGGCATAAAAACCTTAAAAGAGTTGGTTGCCAAATAAAACAAGCTGCTAAAAGAGCTTATGATTGATTAGATATGCAACAGAAATACAAAGAGGAAAAGCAATGTCTAAGAAGAACATGCATAATTCCCCCGAAGATGTCGGGATTGACGAAATACCCACTCTAAAGGAATACGGAAAAGGAAATAATAAAAAAGCCTTAAGAATTTCCCTAAGGCGATATATTTGGATATTTATTTTAGTCTAAATATCTCCTCGCACCCGCATATTCATGACCATATCCGGACGTTTCAATGTCGTCTATTCTTACATGGGTCGAACTGTTTGGAGAATGAATCATTTTTCCATCCCCAATGTACATCCCGACATGATGAACTCTTCCTTTCCCTTCATTATAGGCAAAAAATACAAGATCCCCAACTGATAAATTTTCTCTTTCAACAGGAAGCCCGTGTGTTGCTTGGACAGATGAATCACGGGGAATCGTTATTCCGTGGGCTTTATAAATAGAGTGGGTAAAGCCGGAGCAATCAAAGCCGAATCCCGACATTCCCGCCCAAAGGTATGGCAAACCTAAAAACTGTTTTGCCGTTTTATAAAGATCTTGACCTGTTGGCGTTGGGATATCCTTTTCACTTTTATAAATGCTGGCAGCCTTTTGGTCAAGCCATTTCGCCCCGTCACTTGGTGTCAAAACAAGCAATGCATTTTTTGTTTCTTTTATAACTGGCAAACGGGTGTTAAAACTGATTTCCATAAATTTTTTCTTTCGTTTTTTATCTTCATAAAGCCAAGCGGTCGGAGCAGTTATTAAGGCAAACGGTTTTTTTTGCATTTTAGCAAATGTTTTGTTTTGGACAATTTGCTTCTTCGGAATCCATCCCGGATAACCTAGCGGATTCCGTGGTGTCGGCTGCCCTTGGACAGCCACTTTTACCCAGTTGCCTTTCTCTTCTAAAATCGTTACCTTCGAGCCGTAAAGAGCTTGTGTTTCAAGCTTTCCGACTAGCCAAAGTTTGTCTTCATACGTTAAATTTTCCGTCCACTTCCGCATATCAACCGGATTCGACGCTGATGGAACATCTATCTCTCTTAAAATATTTGGTTCTGCCCATTGTGTAGCCACCGCTACATCAATAAAAGCCGTATTATTTTCCTCTGTTTTTGCTTCCGCTAAAGGCAGCGAAAAACTGAAAAGGACTAACAAAGTCAACAAGCCGCTTGCCCATTTCTTTACATTCATCCGTTCATCCCCTTTATTTATTTAGTTGTTTTTCGATAATGCCTAAACCCGGCAGATCAGATAATTTAACAAATTCACGATCGTATTGAATTCCGGCAAATTCATGTTCTTCCAGCCATAACGGCGCATCCAGATCCATTTTTGTAATATTTGGGTGTGCTGCTGCAAGATGCGCTGCCGCCGCTAAACTAACAGGCGATTCCATCATACTTCCGATCATACATTCGATTCCGGCGGCTTCGGCTATGTCTGCAATTTGCGCCGCTCTGCGAATCCCTCCTGTTTTCATTAGTTTAATATTAAGAAAATCAACTGCTTTTTCATAAATCAGTTTTAATGCATCTGCTGGAGAAAAAACACTTTCATCAGCCATGATTGGGGTGTTAACCGAATTTTTCACTAATTTTAATCCCTCTATATCATGGGCTTTTACTGGTTGTTCGACTGCTTCGATTTGTATGTTTTCCTTTTCCAAGCGCCGAATAATTTCAATTGCTTGTTTAGGGCTCCAGCCTTGGTTGGCATCAATTCTTATCCTAATTTGCGGACCGACAGATTCGTAAATTGCGCAAATACGCTCAAAATCATGGGTCCAATCCTTCCCTGCTTTAATTTTTAATGTATGAAACCCATTTTTGACAATTTCTCTTGCTTCCTCAACCATTTCTGTTGTACTGCCGACACTAACCGTCATATCATTTTTCAATTCATTTGATTTCCCTCCTAAATATAAATAAAGAGGAATATGAATCAATTTACAAAAGGCATCATAAAGAGCAATTTCCATGGCAGCCTTTGCGCTCGAATTCCTTGCACAACTTGACTGGATAAGCCGTGAAAGACTGTTTATCCGCCTTATATCTTGGCCAATCAGCTGCGGAGCCAAAATATTTTTGATCACTCCTACTATTCCTTCCTTAGAATCTCCTGTAATGGCTAAAGTTGGAGATGCTCCTCCCAGCCCTGCTAAGCCATTTTCGAGAGTAACCTTCACAAGGATGTTCTCAATTTCCGTCGCCGTTCTTAAAGCAGTTTTAAACGGTTTTTTCAGAGGAATCACTGTCGTCTGTATCGCTATTGACTGGATTTTCATGTTGTCATCCTTTCTTTATAATGCTGACAAAATATAAGAGGTTAAAATGCCGAAATAAGTTCCTAACAAGTTCCCTAAAATTGCCATTAAAATGCCGACTGGTATGAGCTGACGATTAAAAGCGCCCGCTAATATCGGCGCAGAAGCAATTCCGCCGACATTGGCCAAAGAAGCCACACCCATTGAAAATAAATCAAGCTTAAATGCTTTGGCTATCCCGACCATGATCAATCCATGAAAAAGTAAAATCAAAAATCCTGAGACAATATATATCGGCGCCTGAAATAATTGCGAAAAGTCGGCGTGCGACGCAATTAATGCGATAACAATGTAAAGCATTACTTTGGAAATTTCCATTGATCCGGGGACTTGAGATATCTTTGTCATAGCCAACAACAACCCTGCAGCGGAGGCAATCATAATCGTCCACGTAGTCGAATTCACGGCAGCTCCAAGTTCCGGCAAGCGATTGCCGATTTTCGCAGCAACCACCGACACAAACAAACTTAATGCTAAAAATCCCAGCAATTCGACAAATCCAATATTTTTGGACTGTTCACTTGTGGCAGCGATTTCATTTGCAGCCATCTGATCCGTATATGCTGTATTTGCCTTTGTCCATTTGTTAAATTTGTCAGCAAACGGAACAAGCCAAAACATGAACATAACCCAAAATGAATAGTTGACCGTATCCATTATGAGGGCGTACCCAAATATATTCTCAGGCACTTCCAATATTCCTTGAAGAATGACCATGTTGGCTGAACCGCCCGTCCAGCTTGCGCTTAAAGCGGCAAATGCTTTCCATGTATCTTCAGCATAAAAGTTTTGCAAGAGCGCATAAGTTATGGCAAATCCGGCAATGATACTGAATGAGGCTGCAAAAAATGTCAGCAATATTTTCGGCCCAAGCTTGATAATTTTTCGCAAATCACATTGGATCAACATAAGCATTAACAGTGCAGGCAACAATAATTCCCGCAACGTTCCATACACATTTTCCAAAGATTCGCTGGACGAAAAGACACCAAATGTTTTCATAAATGCACAGCCGATATAAATAAGGACAATCCCCGGCACATATTGAAAAAATTTACCGCCGATTTTGTTTTCTGCAAGAGCAATGATCGCCGTAAATGCCAGCAGGAAACTCACGTAAAACACGCCGTCTTGGATCATGGGCATTCCTCCTTTTTTCAATAAAAAGAAAATTCATAATGAATCATATGCCGTGAAACGAATCTGAAATGAAATCACAAAATTGAATGCTCAATCCCCCCTTTCATTGAACATATAAAAAATCCAGCTGCTTAGGGACGATGACATTGTCTCTAAGCAGCTGGATTTCATCTGTGAAAAGCAAACGAAGCAGCTACTCCTTGCAAATGATTTGTTGATATTTTATATAGGCATTTTTAAAAGCAACCATTAATGCCTTTTGCGATGAGCCAAAATATCGGTTTTCAATTTCATTCATAATTTCATCATGCTCGGTCATTTTCTTTCCTACAAAAAGAGACCGTACAAATTTTTGCGTTAACGAAATGGTTGCTGAACATTCCGCTTCCATGATTTCATGCGTATTTGTATCGATGACAAGTGCAATGAAAAAAGCATTGAACTGCTGCATAATCGGATTGTTGGAGGCGGTCTTTGAATCTCCAATAATATAAACTGTACTGCGATGAAACACGATTGAACCTCCTGAAAACCGTTCAGACATTGCGGGAGGTATTTAGGGGCTGCCGTAAATATTCAGCGCAATGTGAGCGGTTTCTTAACATCATTGTAATATAACAAATAACTTCACACAATATCGATATTTAAAATATATCAGAATTATCTGTATAAAAAAATAAATTTGTCAAATATTTTGACACATTCATTATTTTACTCGCATAAAGCTTCGTAAAATTTCTCTTTTGCCATCCTTTCGCGTATTACCGCAAATATTAAACTTTTGTCACCATCTATTGTGACAAACTTATCTTTTCTTTTCATTGAGTTTAGGAACAAATGCGTTTTAAGATAATTAAGGTTTATTTTAAAATAAAATGAAAGGGGTAACAATATGGCGGAATCAAATGTAAAAGTGAAAATCCAAAGATTCGGCAGTTATTTAAGCGGAATGATTATGCCCAATATTGGCGCATTTATTGCATGGGGTCTCATAACTGCATTATTTATACCTACTGGTTGGATACCAAATGAAGCTTTAGCAAAGCTTGTTAATCCAATGATTACTTATTTGCTGCCGCTTTTAATCGGTTTTACCGGAGGGCGCATCGTTTATGATCTTCGCGGAGGGGTTGTAGGTGCAACCGCGACGATGGGGGTCATCATTGGATCGGATATTCCAATGTTTTTAGGCGCTATGATCATGGGTCCTCTTGGAGGGTATGTGATCAAACAAGTCGATAAGTTGTTCCAAGGCAAGATTAAATCCGGTTTTGAGATGCTTGTCAACAATTTTTCAGCCGGAATTGTCGGCGGTATTTTAACGATTATTGCTTTTTTAGGAATCGGCCCGGTTGTCTTAGCTTTAAGCAACATTTTGGCAAGCGGTGTTGAACTGATTGTCGACGCCAACCTCCTTCCGCTCGCAAGCATTTTTGTCGAACCGGGAAAAGTGCTGTTTTTAAACAACGCCATCAATCACGGCATTTTAAGTCCGCTCGGAATTGAACAAGCAGCGGAAACAGGAAAATCGATTCTGTTTTTGCTTGAACCTAATCCGGGTCCAGGCCTCGGGGTATTACTTGCGTACATGTTGTTTGGAAAAGGAAATTCAAAACAATCCGCTCCTGGTGCAGCCATCATCCATTTTTTAGGCGGTATTCACGAAATTTACTTCCCTTATATTTTGATGAAACCGTTATTGATCTTAGCAGTCATTGCCGGCGGTGCTAGCGGTGTATTAACATTTTTGCTTTTTGATGCCGGACTTGTGGCCGTTCCTTCTCCGGGAAGCATCATTGCGCTAATGGCCATGACTCCAAAGGGACATTATATCGGCGTGTTGGCTGGGGTTCTTGTTGCAACCGTTATTTCATTTCTCGTTTCCAGCATCATCTTAAAAACGTCGAAAAATGACAGTGATGGAGACTTATCAGCGGCAACAGAAAAAATGCAACAATTAAAAGGCAAAGAAAGCAAAGCAGCGGCGATCATCACAAATCAAGTGCAAGAAGAAAGAGAAAGTGCAAAATTGCAAGAAAATGAATTAGGCAATGTCGAAAAAATTGTTTTTGCCTGTGATGCCGGAATGGGTTCAAGTGCAATGGGAGCATCTATTTTGCGAAACAAAGTCAAAAAAGCAGGATTAAACATTGAAGTAACAAATACTGCCATCAACAATTTGCCGGATGATGCAGATATCGTCATCACCCATAAAGATTTAACAGAAAGAGCAAAAGCAAAACTTCCACAAGCACTGCATATATCTGTTGAAAATTTCTTAAACAGCCCGAAATACGATGAACTTGTCGAAAAATTAAAAGAGCAATAAAATTAAAGAATCGCTCGTTTGCGAATTGGACAGGTGGTGAGTCCTATGTACTTGCGGGCAAGAGAGCGAGAGATACTGGAAAAATTGCTCCGTGAAGATCGTTTTATTACAACGAAAGAAATGGCCAAACAATTTAATGTGAGTTCCAGAACCATTCTCCGCGAACTAAAAGATATGGAAGCCATTCTCAAAAACTATGCGCTTGGCTTTGATCGCAAACCGAGAAAAGGCATTCGGATAACTGGATCCAAACGGCAAAAACAAGCATTACTAAACGATCTACTGTCAAAAGAATATAGGGAATTTAGCCAAGAGGAAAGAAAACTGCTGATTTTCCGTTCGCTTTTAGAGGCCAATGAGCCTCTAAAGCTGTTTACGTTGGCGGACAAGTTAAACGTAACGACCGCAACTCTCAGCAACGATTTGGATCAGATTGAACATTCGATTGGTCACTTTGATTTGAAATTGATTCGAAAAAGAGGATATGGGGTAGAACTGGCAGGATCGGAATACGGAAAAAGAGCAATGTTTGGCAATATGATTTTGGAAAAGATTGACGAAAAAAGATTTCTCGACACCATCGAAAATCAATTGAATCAACAAAATCTGGACAAAAAAACAAAACTGTTCGGCATTCTTGATGAAGAAAAAATCAAAATTGTCGAATGCGTGCTCGAAAAATTCCAGCAAACCATCCTTACTTCCATCGCAGACAGCGCCTATATCGCTCTCGCCGTCCACTTATGGCTGGCCGTCGAGAGAATCCAAAAAGGCGAAACAATCGAAAATGAACAAGATGTTTACAATGAATTAAAAGAAACGCCAGAATTTGCTTCAGCCTCAATAATTGTTCAGGAATTGGAAAAAGTGTTTCATATCAAGATTCCGGAAACGGAAATCGCCTACGTCACCATTCTTTTGCTTGGTGCCAGAAGAAAGGCGGATAAAGATTTTCCATTATTCGATGTAGACGTCGACATTTCCAGAAAAGTACGAGCGCTCATCAATTTTGTTTCAAAAAAAACCGGCTATTCGTTGACAGAAGATCATTCCTTATATCACGGGTTATTGGCGCATCTTGTCCCAGCCTTAAATCGAATGAAAGAAAAAATGTACACGTACAATCCATTATTAAGCCAAATCAAAACAACTTTTCCGTCGCTTTTTAACATTGTGAAAGAAGGGGTAAAAAAAGTTTTTGTCGATCAACATTTTTCTGAGGATGCCATCGGCTACCTCGTTTTGCATTTCGGCTCGGCATTGGAACAAAAAATGAAAGAAATCCCGCTTAAAGCGCTGGTCGTTTGTTCCAGCGGCATCGGTTCATCGAAAATGTTGGCGAGCAGGCTTCTGAAAGAATTTCCGGAAATAAAAACGATCCGCAATTCTTCGCTGATTGAGTTAAAAAATTTAGATATCAGCCAATACGATATAATTATTTCGACGGTCGATCTTCCGTATGACCATATTCCATATATCTTCGTCAATCCGCTGTTGGATCAAAACGACATTTTAAAGGTAAAAGCTTATATTAATGAACGGCTTCCGGCTATTGTGAAAAGCAAAGATGTTAACTCGAACAAAGAAACTGACGATTTGATCAACTTAATCAATCGGTTTAATAAGTTCGGGGATACCGTCAAAAAAGTATTGCACTATTTTCAAGTCATCAAACTGAAAGGGTCAGAAAGCCATAAACGAAATATTATGGAAATTTGCCATCAATTAAAAGAAGAAAAACTGATAGCAGACGAAAACAAAATCGCAGCCAAACTGCTGTTAAGGGAACAGAAAGGCGGATTAGGAATCCCTAAATCAAAAATCGCTTTATTTCATTTGAAAGATAGAAATGTTTCTGTCCCTTTATTCCGCATTTACGAATTGGACAAAGAGGACAGCGTCCTTGGGATGGACGGAGAGAAAATGGCCGTAAAGCGAATCCTTTTACTTCTGGCTCCTGAACAATTATCTCATTACGGCCTTGAAATTCTCAGCCTGATAAGTTCTTCCATTGTCGAAAACGACGAAAGTTTGGAATTGTTTGAGCAAGGCAATGAAAAAGAGGTCTACAACAAATTAAATTCCATTTTCCATCATTTTATGAAAGAAAAATTTTAGATAGGAGTGACCGACATGAAACAAGTGTTAACCCCTGAGAATATCGTTTTAAATGCAAAAGCTGCCAACAAAGAGGAAGCAATTCGATTAGCCGGCAAGGTGCTTGTAGAAAATGGCTACGTTAACGAACAATACATCGAAAAAATGCTTGAGAGAGAAGAAGTTACATCCACCTATATGGGAAACAATATTGCTATTCCCCATGGAACAGAAGACGGCAAAAGAGAAGTGATTTCATCGGGAATTTCCATCATCCAAATTCCTGAAGGCGTAGAATATGGCGAAGGAAATATCGCAAAAGTGGTGTTTGGAATTGCCGGGAAAGATAATGAGCACTTGGAGATCTTATCAAAAATCGCCATTCTCTGTTCAGAGCAAGAAAATGTCGACCGCATCATCGAAGCAACAAGCGCAGAAGAATTAATCAACTTATTCAACGAGGTGGAGTAGCATGATTGCATTGCAATTTGGTGCCGGGAACATCGGAAGAGGATTTATCGGCGCCCTTCTAAGACAATCCGACTACGAAGTGTATTTCCTTGATGTCAATGATGCGTTAATCGATGAATTAAATAAAAGGGGAAGCTACACGATTGAACTTGCCGGTGAAGATAAACAAATCATCACAATTTCAGGCGTAAAAGGAATTAACAGCGGAAAAGAAGCGGAAAAAGCCGTCCGACTCATCACCGAGGCTGACTTAATTACAACAGCCGTCGGCCCAAATGTATTGAAACTCATCGCTCCGACCATTGCGGAAGGAATCAAGCTTCGATTCAAGCAAACGGACAAACCGTTGAACATTATTGCCTGCGAAAACATGATCGGCGGCAGCCGTTTTTTAAAAGAAGAAGTTTGCAAATGGTTGAATGACGAAGAAAAGAAAAAATTAGAGCAATTTGTCGGTTTTCCAAATGCAGCTGTTGACCGTATTGTTCCGCTGCAACATCATGAAGATCCATTAAAAGTATCCGTCGAGCCGTTTTTTGAATGGGTGGTGGAAAAACCAATTTTTAAAGGCGAAATTCCAGATATTAAAGGGATCACCTATGTCGACGACCTGAACCCATACATTGAGCGGAAACTTTTCACCGTTAATACCGGCCATGCAGCAACAGCCTATTTAGGATACTTTAAAAACATTGAAACGATTGACAAAGCGGTGGCCGATCCGTTTATCCGTCCCATTTTAGAAGGAGCCTTAGCCGAAACGGGTGACCTTTTAGCCAAAACCCATCATTTTGACCGATCAGAACATCAAAAATACATTGACAAGATTTTTGCTAGATTTGAAAACAAGCAAATTTCCGATGATGTAACAAGAGTCGCAAGAGCTCCCATTCGCAAACTAGGTGAAAATGACCGTCTGGTGGCTCCTGCCAAAAAATTAATGCAAATCGGCCAAACGCCCGAAAACCTCGCAACGGTCATTGCAGCAGCATTATTATATGACTTTAAAGGTGATCAAGAAGCCGTTCAGTTGCAGGAAACGATCAGGGAAAAAGGTGTTCAATCGGCTTTAAAACAATACAGCCATCTTGACGAAAACGATCCTTTGGCAAAATTGATTGTGGAAAAATATGAGCAACTACAAAAAGAAACGGTGTAAATCACAAATCCGCCCGATCAAAAGGGCGGATTTGTGACAAAAACAAAAATGAATCAAAGACCGCAGAAAATAAATTCTGTGATCTTTGATTTTTTTAGCGCCTCATTCAATCCTTTAAGTGGTGTTCTTTCCCCCGGTGTTTTCTCCAAGATTGAGAAGGAATGATAGGCAAATGCTTCGCTTTTTCTAAAGAATATACGTAAACATATCCTTCCATATCCTGCCGGCAATCCTTCACCAACACGCGTTCATACTCGTTGTCGGCTCTGCCTTCCTCATAATCCTCCAGCCAATCCATTTGCTTCAGCCCTTCTTCGGTTACCGTAAACCATTCACCCGGGATTTCATTCCCCTCATCATCAAGGACAAGGGCAGGATAAGCGCCGACATCATATAAATATCCTTTCACATGCCCGCTGCGGACAGATATTAAATAAGGTGAAGCGACGTGATGGTTCGATTCGCCGACAAGCAATGTTCCATAGACAAACACTTGATATAGCAACTTTCATCACCTAGGCAAGTTATTTTTTTTATTTACAGGCTTTTTCAACAATCTAACCATGATCACTGTTACAAGTGAAAAACAGAGCAAATTTTTTCCCCTAATGAATGAACCACCATGCGGAGCCAGCAAACTGATTTGGAAATCATGGTGATCTCTCCGGCAACTGCAGAACCGACAATAATGGGGGTGAATGATGAAACGGATCAGAGGCCGCAAATGGCGCCTTATGGAATAAATGCCCTCCCATCATATAACATGTTTTCTCCGCTTCACGCTCTTTTTTTGTAACAACATGGCAACAAGCACCAAACCCTGAAGGAGGGGCCATTTCATCCGCCATAATATGGACGCATGCGGCAAATAATTTCCGCTTCGATCATTGAGCTTCCAAAATGCGCAGGCTGCTTTATCGATCGACCCATCCATAACGGAAGCCAGCATTGTTTCTAAAGATAAGGCCTAGGAGCATCAAATTTTCCCTTTCCGTCCAAATAAAAAAACCATCCATTCTCGGAAACATTTTTTTGTTCCGGCACCGTTTATGCAAATTCGCCAAAAATACTATCAGGTTGTTGAAACGGATTCAGGCGGCTTACATCCGTTGCGATATTCTTTTGTGAATTTTTACCATCATTTTAGTTACTACTTCCGAAAAGACCAATCCAATTGCAATAGCGCCAGAGATCATAAAAGCTTTGGCCGCATATTCGATGGCTGCAAAATAATGTTGCTGCACAACGTGGCGCATCGCATCGTAAGCCAATCCCCCTGGGACAAGCGGGATGATTCCCGGAACCGTAAATATTATGATCGGCGCTTTATACGTTTTGGAGAAAAAATGGCTTAAAAAGGCAACAAGGAGCGATGTGATAAATGTAGCGAGAATTTGATCAAACCGTAAATAGACTAAATATAAATAAGGAATCCATCCGACGACTCCCGCAATGCCGCATGGCAGCAATGTTTTTTTTGGTACATTAAAAATCATTCCAAAAGCTATGGCAGAAATAAAACTAGCTGCGAGTTGTGCCAGCATTTCAACATTCCTCTCAATTCCGTTTTGGAAAAATATTCTTTAAGAGCCGTCGGCTAGTTTAGCAAAAGTGATATAACGACCGCAATTCCCGACCCAATGGCAAAAGCGGTAAGAAAAGCTTCTGCTCCTTTCGATAATCCCGCCACTAAATGTCCGGCCATCAAGTCGCGTACTGCATTAGTAATCTGCAAACCAGGAACAAGTGGCATAACGGAGCCGATAATAATTTTATCTAAATCTGTCCCGAATCCAAGCCGGACTTGCCAAAAAGCAGTAAATCCTATAATCAACGAAGAAAAAAATTCGGCAAAGAATCTAATTTTCACAAAACGATGAATATAGACTAAAGAAGCAAATCCTAATCCTCCCGACAACATGGCCGGTATAAAATCCGTCCACATTCCCCTGAACATAATGACAAACCATCCGCTTGCTATCGATGCGGACAGCAATTGCAGCCAAATTGGATAGAGAGGCTTTGACTTGTCAATTTGCTTCAGCTTGATGACGGCTTCACGGACGGAAATCCCGCCGCTGGCAATTTGTCTGGATATGCTGTTGACCAAAGCCACTTTATTTAAATCAATCGTACGATCCGAAACACGAACTAGCTTTGTTTGCTCAATGTCGTCAAACGAAAAAATGATCCCTGTCGGCATGGCAAAACAATGAGACCGTTCAACTCCGAGTGCTTTCGCCATCCTTAGCATCGTATCCTCAACACGGTATGTTTCCGCCCCGTTTTCAAGCATGATTTTTCCCGCCAATAAGCATGCTTCAAAGATTTCTTTTGTTTGTGCCAGCATTGAAAATCTCCCCGATCAACACCGTTTTTTCTATTATATCCCAGTTGCAGAAATTTGAATGACAAAAAGAAAACAGTCCTGCAAGACTGTATTTTCTTTCATACTGTAATAATTTTTCATAATGAAGAAGCAAAGTCAATCTTTCAAAACATCATCGATGAATTTCTCAAGTTCCTTTTTCTTATCGATTTGCGCCACGACTGCATGAATAAGAGTCCGACGCGGAACGGCTGATTGCAATTCTTCTTTCAAAAATAACAGCAATTCCTTTTGGCTGTCGCTGGCGGTTTGCTCGAGTAAATCGATTTTTTTCATAAGTATTTCCTTTTTTTGTTTCCGTTTCAGCTGCGACTTCGGTTCCAATCTTTTTACAAGGCTAATCTCAAATAATTGATCGTCGCCCTGAACAACGTTGGAAGAAATCATCTCAATTCTTCTCATCGCGTAAGAAATGATATCGCTGATTTCGATCTCTATTTCTGCATTCACGGCAAAATGGATCATATTTTGCACCATGCCATGCAATAAAACAGCCAAATCCAATGAATAATCCTTTATTTGTTCGCCCAAAACTTCGATCAGACGTTTTTGCAACCAGCACAGTTCATCAAAATAATGCTGCTGCACCATTCTCTTGAGTTCTCGATCCTCCGAAACAAGGACGCCGTAAAATAAAGCGAACAGATTATTTTCCTTGGCGACTTCCATCTTGACTCGAATTTGTTCAACAAAACCCTTTTTATCATTTCTTTTCCTGCCTGCCAATACTTCCATTCTCCGCTTTTCTGTTTCCATATGAATTTTTTCAAAAATGCCCAATAAAAGCTCTTTTTTAGACGGAAAATAATTATAAAAGGTTCCTTTCGATATGCCGCTTTTTTCCAAAATATCTTGCACGGATGTCGCCACAAAACCTTTTTCAACAAAAAGATGCTGTGCTGCCTCCATTACTTGTTTTTTTCGATCATTCAATTTGCTGCACTTCCTCCAAAACGCAACTGAGAAATATTTATTGATTTTTTTCTACTAACAGTATATATTATGATAGTGTTTAGAACAACAGTATAAAAAAATATACCTTTAGTATAGGAGGTTGCGGAAATTGAACAATCAGGGATTTTTGGAGAAACCGCCTTATGCGATGATTGCGATTTTGTTTATTGGAGCCTTTGTATCGTTCATAAATGAAACGTTTTTAAACGTTGCCCTTCCATCGATCATGAAGGATTTTGAAGTGTCCCCTTCGACTGTTCAATGGCTGTCAACAGGCTACATGCTGATTAACGGTATTTTAATTCCCGCCAGCGCATTTTTATTACAAAAGTTCACAAATCGGCAATTGTATATTACAGCGATGTCGTTTTTTACAGCCGGAACGATCTTGGCTTCCCTTTCACCGACATTTGCTGTTTTGCTTTTGGCAAGGATGCTCCAAGCAGCGGGTTCAGCCATTATGGCTCCGCTTTTAATGAACGTAATGCTTGTGGCTTTCCCTATCGAACGGCGCGGAACGGCAATGGGGATTTTCGGGCTTGTTATGATTACCGCTCCGGCCATCGGACCGACATTATCCGGCTGGATTGTTGAACATTATTCATGGCGCACATTGTTTGATCTAGTTATACCAATTTCCGCCATCACACTTTTATTAGCCATTTTTAAATTAAAAAACATTTTGCCGCAAAAGCAAATCTCATTGGATATTTGGTCGCTTATATTATCAAGCATTGGATTTGGCGGCATCTTATACGGATTCAGCTCCGCCGGTGAAAAAGGCTGGGATTCCGTTTATGTTTACGGAACTATTCTAATCGGTGCAATCAGTCTCATTTTCTTTATTTTGCGTCAGTTGAAATTGCAGGAGCCTCTATTGGAATTCCGTATTTATAAATATCCGATGTTTGCTCTGTCATCGGCTATTTCGATCGTTATCTCTATGGCAATGTTCTCGGCAATGCTCCTCATGCCCATTTATATCCAAACAATCCGCGGCATTTCGCCGTTTGATTCAGGGCTTTTATTGCTCCCAGGAGCCATCGTCATGGGAATCATGTCGCCGATCACGGGTCGGTTATTTGATAAATTTGGCGCAAAAGCACTTGCCATTATCGGATTGTCCATTACCATTTATACAACTTATGTATTCAGCAACTTAACGATGGACACTTCATACGGCTATTTAATGTTCATCTATGCGTTACGAATGTTTGGCATGTCGATGGTTATGATGCCGGTTATGACAAACGGAATCAATCAGCTGCCGCAAAGCATGAATCCCCATGCTACAGCGATGAACAACACATTGCAGCAAGTATCCGGTGCAGTCGGTTCAGCGCTTCTCGTGACATTAATGCAAAATAAAACGGAAGCGGAAGCGAAAGAGCTGGCACAGGCAGCAGCCGGCGATCCTGCCAAAATGGCGGATATTATGAAAGAGGCTATGCTTCACGGCATCAACTTTTCTTTTAAAGTATCCGTCTTCATTGCGCTCGTTGCTCTTGTTCTCACGTTCTTTATTAAACGGGTGAAGCCTGAAAAAGATGAAAAAGAGCCTTTATTGAAACAATCAGCTTCTTAAATAATTTGGTGTTGGCTGCAATGATAAACCTTTAGAAAAAGCATCCGACAACAAGGAGACCGGTTTCGATAAGAAGGAATCAAAAACCTCCCGCCCCCTAATTTGCTTTGGGAACGGGAGGTACATTTTTCTGCATTAGTGTTTGACATACTTGCCTCTTTCCGGAATGGCTATGCGGTCAAATTCTTGCACCAATTTTTTTAAACTGGCTGCCAACCTCTCGCCGCTCATCGGCAATCCATGTCCTGTCACAGCAACGGAGGGCTTTAATGCTTCCAATTTTTTCACTGATGCCCATGCCAAATCCCAGTCAGTCGTCAAATATCTTGGCGGACCGCTGATTTCTTGTTCTTGTGTAAAAACTTTATAAAGATATTCCTGTTTCACCGTAACAAAGGCATCCCCTGCAATGAGGAACCGGTCTTTTTCCCTGAATAAGGAAATATGCCCGGGTGTATGTCCTGGCGTATGAATCCAGCGCCATTCGGACAACACTGGGATCGTCCCATCGGAAGGAAGCTTTTCGACATGCTTTCCAAGGTTTATTGGCTCAGTTGGAAACGTCGGGGACATTTTCGCAACCAATCCGCCTTCAACGGAAAAATCCGGTTCTGGATAGCTTTGTTTACCTGTTAAAAAAGGGATTTCCAATTCATGAGCATACACTTTGACATTCCAATATTTTACCAATTCAACAACCGCCCCAACGTGGTCAAAATGGCCATGGGTTAGAACAATTCCTTTCGGTTTGCTATTGGCTCCAAAGTGCTTTTCGCAAACAGACACTATGGCGTCAGCGGATTTCGGCATTCCTGCATCAACTAATATCCACTCTTTTTCCGGTCTGCCGACGAAGCAAACATTCACAATTTGCACAGTTTGGCAATATACATCGGAAGCCAATTCACGTCCTGTTCCGCTTTCAAGCGAAGTAACAGGGATAAAATGATAATCGCTTCCATACGTTATCTCCATGTTTTCACATCCTATCATTTCTCTTTGTTCATGAAGCCGGCGACTTTTGTGTTTTCCCGCTTCGGATGAGCCACAAATGTACGAAGTATTCAATAATCGCCAAAATCGCTCCCGTCAAAATCGCCCCAAAAAACGTGACCTCCGCCCCTTCAAACATATTTGAAATGATATAGACCATCAGCACGGATACGGCAAAATCAGCGATGGTACTCATCCATAATGTTCCCTTTTTGAGCAAGATGTACTCCATTGCGACGCCTACTGCGGCTATTATAAAACCTACAACCATTGCTTGATAATAATTTTGATAATACACATTGGGAAATAACCATCCCGAAAGAATCACAGCTATCGGGGATGCAATCACTTTCAACAAAAAGCTGTTCATATGAATGACCTCCTTTCCTTTTCCATGGAAGAATGAAAACAAATGCCGCTTTTTACGGCAATTGCATATGTTAAAATTTGCTGCGTGCGAGACTCCGGCGTCAGATCTGATAGGACAGGTAACAGCAATAGTTATTTTTTGATTTACAAATTTTTTTATGTAAATAAAATTTTTCCCTAAGGATCCTAAATGTAGTTCTACTAGTTCATTTGCTGAAAAAATGCAGCACATATTTTCCTAATTAGGAAAAATTATTATTTCGCCGTAATAAATGGTCAAAAAGATTAAGTCCTGAATTTTGTTTAAAAAGGAAGCGGTTTGATTGGCCGAGAATTTAGGTTTACTGGTCTGGGAGTGTGATTTTACACAATAATTAGGACTCGGCCGTCAAAAATGGATTTTATTCATTATCATAAACTTGCGAAGTAAAAGATGGAAAGCAGAGGGAGAAGAGATTCATGTAGAGCAAATTCTTTCAATAGTACTGTATAAAATCGGGAGGCAGCAGTTTCGTCAGAAGCAAACGACCAAGGAATTTTGAACGATAAAATGCACCGCTGCAAACAGTTGCATTGTGAAAGACATTAAGCTTTTGCCATTTTACAGATAGCTGCCACGAAACAGCAGAAAAAAAGAATGGTTTCACTTCGCGATGTTGCCTATTCTTTCTCAAGTTAAAGCTGAAAGACGATTGGATCCTCGATTCAAATAATAAAATCGAAAAAGAAGAATATAAGTCTTATTACCTATTAATAAATAGTTAAATTGTCCTTATTATTGGCAAAATATATAAAAAATAGACCAAAAATACTATTTTAATTTTTCCGTGATATTTGTTATATTGATCTTTAGACAAATAACAGCATATTTCTACAAATTTAATAAATATTCGGCAAACTACTCGAAAGGGTAGGGCGCAAAACTAAAGGGGCTAAATCTTGTTAAAAGATATGCCAGCCAGTTGCTCTTCTCTTAAGAATCGTACCGGTTCTTAAAGAAGATTTTTCACAAATGCTCTATTACTGTCCTCTTTAGTAGAGGACATTTTTTTTCGAAAGAAACTTTTTTCATTTGGCGCTGCAATGCAGTTTTGAAAAATGGAAGGAGAATTTTCCAAAAATGACTAAAAGGGGATATTTTATCATTACCGTAAATCAAACGATGAAAATCGTCAACTTGGTAATTGCCGGCGCTTTCAATCCCCAACAAACAGAAGACTTCATCCATGATTACCACAATAAAATTTCCAACATTGATGTTGAAAGTTTCAATTTAAGAGTTGATTTTACGGAATTGGATGCGATTACAGAGGATGCGTTGCCTAAACTAGAAAGATCTTTTAAATTGTATAAAGAATCCGGATTTAAAAAAATTGTTTTTGTCATCAAGAAAAGCCCAATCATAAAAATGCGGCTGAACACAGTTGCCAAAAACGCCGGGTTGTTTAATAGCGAAGTAGAAGAAGTATAAAAAGAAACGGAGGCTCTGCCGTACGTCAGCAGAGCCTTCAAAATACAGAAATATCAGGAAGCGCATGGGAAGGGCTTAATGAAACATCTATTGCATTGCAAACAGTGACACTTTGCTATTGAAAGGAGGCAAACCAACGTGATTATTCATGGTATTGAGGTAAAAGGAAAGGTAGTGGATCAAAAAACCCGCTGTGAGCACTATCATAAAGAGGAAGATGTAATTGCCATCAAGTTTTATTGCTGTGGAACGTATTTTCCATGCTATGAGTGCCATGAAGAAGGGGGATGCGGAGATCATAAAGTTTGGCCGAAGAATCTTTTTCATGAAAAAGCTGTTTTGTGCGGGAATTGCGGATATGAATTAACAATTGAAGAATATTTGCACGGTTCGTATATCTGTCCTGTTTGCGGCATTCAGTTTAATCCGCGCTGCGCTCTTCATCGGCATTATTATTTCGAGACATAAATAAATTTGGCCAGAGACGAGAACGCAATGGAATAGTTAACGCCTTCACTACGAGAAACCAACATTGCAGACCCTCGCCTTTTTTCATGATACATATCCGTTAGAGGCTCCGTTCCGACGCTTTCCAGTTCTTCCGTCTGCATCGCCTTCAACGAAGGGCGAATTTTCACCCAATAACTATGTTGTTTTTTTCGACAAAAGATACGCTACAAGAACGTACCGTTCCGGCGCAGAACCGATAAAATGAAACGGGTAGCATGTGCTGACAGTTAAAGTTGCCCGCGGTTTCGGAACAATAACGGTTCGGTCATTCGCATCAACAATCCGCACTTTATAGACTTTGTACGTAAATTCTCCGGCAGTGGTTTTCACGATCAACAGATCTCCTGCACCTACTTCTCCAAGTCTCCGAAATACTGTATCCCGATGTCCCGAAAGAACAGAATTGTCTTTTTCCCCCGGCAAAACACTGCCGGCAAAGTGGCCGACCCCTTTTTCAAGCTCGTCTTCATTTGTTCCGTGATAAATCGGTAGTGTCGCCTTTAATTTCGGAATGTATAGATCCCCAATATAATCGCCTATTTTAGGTCTAGTCGGGTATAACTCTTTTTCGTTTTTATCCGTTTTGACAGCTTCTGTCTTTTCTTCGGCAGCCGAATGAACTTGAAAAAGAAAATAGCCTTTTGCAAATTTATAAATATTAGTGGTCGAAAACCATAATCCGAATAAAACCGCAACAACAGCCAATGAAAGAAGAAGCAATCGTTTAGGGCGTTTGCTTCTTCTCTTATTGATTCTTAACCCCATATTATGCCTTCCTTACCTTGCGATAGATCACAATCCCTGAAGCAAGAATGAAGAATCCTAACATGGCATTTATGCCGTAGTCAGAAGCAGTTTTCGGAAGCTTTGCTCCTTTGACGGTTTTATGCATGGTATGATTGCCGGCTTTTAATTGTTTTTTCATTTTGACAGGGGCTTCCGCAACGTTTTGAACGGCATTATTGATCGCTTTGCCGGTATCAACGACATGTTCAGAATCTACCATTTCTCCCGTGATGAGAAGGTCTGCTAAAAACTTGCCGTCTATCAGGCTGAATAATTTAATTTTCAGATTGGCATTTGTCAAATGATCTAACAACATCAGGTCGCGGAGTTGAACTGGCTCTTCGGAACCATTTTTCACCAGACTGAATTCAACTTTTAATTGGAGAAGGTCCAACAAATCTTGAAAAATATCCAAAAGCTCCGCAATTTGCTCCTCGGAAAGTTCCGAAGCGGTTTCAAAATCGGGAATAGCCATCATTCTGTCAGCCAATTGTTCTAATCTTTCCAGCGTTTGAGGATTTGCAAGAGAGCCCTCTATCGATTGAAAATGGTTATACAAACGATCCAACTCTTCATCTGTCAGACCAAACTCTTCTTGAACAAAAGATAAAATCCCATCCAACATCTCTTCGTCTATTGGGAACGTAAAGGCAAAAACATCTACATCAAGATCATCAATGAAAACATAGTCATCGAGGTCTTTTCCATTCTCTTTTAACAATTTGTGCAAACTTTCTTCATCAAGGCCATAATCATCATAAATCGGCTGCAAATTGCTTAAATCCGATTTAATCACTTCACCCAAGAAATCTTGCAGTTCTGCAACAGTCGAAAAATCTTCCAGTCTTGAATCATAGTTGGCAAGAGAGTTTTTAATATGATCAATCGTTACAGGAAACCCTCTGATAGCGCTAATTTGTTTTAAATACTCCGTGAGATTTTCGTTAAAATCCGGCTCTTGCTCAACAGAGCCATCCTCAGTATAAACGTCCAAAGCCATTGCAAGATTATCCAAAAATACATAATCCTCTAATTTTTCGCCGTTTTCTTCAAGCAATTGTCTTAGACTCGTTTCATCAAGACCATAGTTTCTATAAATCTCGTCCAAATTGCTTAAATCCGCAGAAATCACTTCTCCCAAAAAATCGCTCAGCTCTGCCACAGTGTCGAAATTTTCGATATTTTCACCATAGTCAGAAAGAGCAAATTCTATGTTTTCTCTCGTAACATTGAAACCTCTTTTATTGCTGACCTCTCCTAGATATTTAGCTAAATCTTCCTCAAAACTAGCATTTTGCGCCGCGTACGATAAACTAGGCAAAGCCCAAATAAATAATGAGAAAACGAATAAAACAACCCCCAGTTTTTTCAAACGATTCTCTCCTTTACATTATCGTTCTATTTTCCTAAATAATTATAAAATATTGAAAATAGTGCTAGCAACTGGTTTTATAACAAAATTTGAATAATATGGGATGAAAAGAAATGTTGAGGAGAAACAGGGATGAAAAAGAGCATTCCCCTATTTCTGTTCCCGGATAACAATATCATAATACAAGGTAATATGCTACCCTCTCATCTCATTGATCAAGTTTGTGTATTTTCGTGCAGCGCTGTTCATGGAGTTTTTATATATGTCACTGTGGGATTGATTCGTTTTTTGATACTGCTCCATTGCTTCGCCGATTTTATCAACAATTTTCCCTCCGCTATTTCTCATTTCCTGACGTGACGAATCAAATGCACCAGTTCCGCATCCAGTTCATTCATTCGCTTTAATAACTGAATAAA
This sequence comes from Aeribacillus sp. JST-2, assembly GCF_056032925.1. Lineage (NCBI taxonomy): Bacteria > Bacillati > Bacillota > Bacilli > Caryophanales > Bacillaceae > Aeribacillus > Aeribacillus sp. JST-2. Next base: position 13,481 of record NZ_JBVVUU010000012.1, on the reverse strand, counting down.
AGTCTTCGCCTTATACATGAAACCCTGCTCAACATCAAAATGATAGAATATAGTCAATTTCTCCATTCAGAACATCCTTCTTTATCTTTGCAAATCAAATATTTCATGTTCAAAAAATTCCTCAAACGATTGTTTAATGGTTGTGAAAATCGTCTTCCCTTCGGAAATCTCCTGTTTATAATGCCAAAACATCAGGAATTGAAGGTATTTTACCGAGGTCATAAGAAGCTGTTACAGATGTTATTGTTGGTGTTAAAGTAAGATGAGCTGGAGCAGTATAAGTATTACTATTTAAAGCATTTTCTCCATTGAATGGCGGAGACTTTAGATTTTATATAGGAGGGCCTGATTATTAGCAAAAGTTGAAGTAGAAAATAAAAAGACAAAGCCTAAACTTGATAATGCAATGTAAATCTTTTTCATAAAACACACTCTTCTCAAATTCATTATTATTTATCGGATGTATTTGTCAATAATTAACAAGTATTAGAATTTTTATCAATTTTTATAAACCAAGTTTTAAAAATTTAGAATAAGCCTCAATATGTTACGACATATGGAGCCGCTTTAATCATGTTCAAAGACCACATAAAAAACTACCTTTCCACGTACAATAGCTCTTAATTCTTGTCTTCAAGAATATCTTTGATTTTGCTTTTCGTCCCGAATGAAAAAGCCGGCAATCCCAAGATATTTGTGCGCAGTTTGGGACCGACGGCTTTTTTGAATATGCCGGCATGTTTTTTCCTTTTATTAAATGTTTATAAAGCGCCGGCATTATAAGTCCACTTTAATCTCTTTGGCATTGTGGATTTTTTCGTCTTTTTCATTAAAAACATCGCTCGTTTTGATCGTGATTGATTCGATTTGTGAATTTTCAAGGATAAAGCCTAGATTCCCTTTTTTCGTTCCGTTCGCTTCTATTTTTCCATTTAATTCCTCCAAGTAAATATCGTCTTCCCATATTTTTTGTTCGCCGGAGTTTGTTCGCATAATGGCGACAGGAGCAAATTGGAGAGGCTGGTCGGCCGTATTCTGAATTTCCACGAAAAGTTTCACAAAATCAAACTCCTCTTCATGCGTGTAAGAATGATAAAAATCAATCAGGCTGTAATCCGGTTTGTAGTGAAGGATTTTCGCTTCCCTTATCGTTAATTGAATAGGGCCTATTTGATAAGTTTGGTGAGGAAGATTGACAGCCTTTAACGTTGCTTCCCCTTTGCGATCCCGTAATCTTTCCCCGACTTTTTGCAGCGCCCTGTCATCCGTCACTTGAGGATTCAAAATATACTGATCGTAATAGCTTGGAATAACATTGTCGGAATGTGTTTTTGAACCGGCATGTTCCTTATTCGTTTGATAAGAACAGCCCATTAACAAAAATGATAATAAACAAAATATAGCCATTGCTGTTTTCATGTTAGAACCCCCAACATTTTTACAAAAAGTTCCCATTGAATCCAAAAACAATGGGAACCTTTACCTTAAGTTTTTTTCCAATTATTTATCATCAATTTTTACTTTCGCTTTTAATAAGTCAAAAATGATTTTGGCATGATCGGTATTGTCGAGATTTCCGGCAAACCGGGCGCTTGACGGCCCAAAAGCGTACACCTGTACATCTTCGCCTGTATGCCCGCCGGTTGTCCAGCCGGTGTGGGAACGTTGATTAAAAATATTTTCTATCGCATCGTCTATTTTCGTGTAATTTTTCGTTTTAGCTGCATCTTTTACAGATTGGATTTCTTCATTCGTTAAATCAAGATTGATATATTGTTTTAATGTTTGTTCCGCATTTGCTCCTTTTAATATTTGGTCAGCGATAAAATCAGGGGTTCGTTCAGCCGCTTTAATCGGTTCGCCGAACCAATTATAAATTCCGTCTGCTCCTATTGAAAATCCTCCCGTGGAATGGTCGGCTGTTGCAACAACCAACGTTTGCTTGTCTTTTTTCGCAAATTCAACGGCTGCTTGAAACGCCCTTTCAAAGTCTTCCATTTCGCTCATCGCAGCGACGATATCGTTGTCGTGTCCGGCCCAATCAATTTGGCTTCCTTCAACCATCAGGAAAAAGCCATTTTTATTTTTGTTTAACCGTTCAATCGCCGATTTTGTCATTTCTTCCAAAGAAGGCGTATTTTGATCACGATCAATCATCTTTGGCATTCCGGCCGGTGCAAACAAGCCTATGACTTGTTTATTTTTATCTTTCAACAGTTCCTTCCGATTGGAAACATAGCTGTATCCGTCCTTTTGAAACTCCTCAACAAGATTGCGGTCTTGGCGCAAAAAAAGATCTTTGCCCCCGCCTAGCAAAACATCGATTTTATGTTTCCCGTTCACTAACTCATCATAATAATCATCGGCAATGGCATTCATATTTTTCCGGCTTATATCATGGGCTCCGAATGAGGCCGGCGTTGCATGGGTAATTTCTGAGGTGGCAACGAGACCTGTAGCTTTTCCCTTTTCTTTTGCCGCTTCTAAAACCGTCTTTACTTCGGATTCGTCATTGTCAACAGCAATGGCATTGTTATAAGTTTTCACTCCCGCTGCCATCGCTGTTGCAGCTGATGCGGAATCGGTGACGTTTTGCGCAGGGTCTTCCGGATATGTCATTTGCTGGCCGACCAAAAACCGGTCAAATGCAGTTTCTTCGACAAATTTTGTCGACGGGTCATCTTTTAAGTAGCGGTACGCAGAAGTATAAGAGACTCCCATACCGTCTCCAATCAGGAAGATAATGTTTTTCACTTTGCCGCTCCCGTGGCTTTTTGCCTCGGTGACTGTTGAAAAAGACCCCGTTAAACTAACGAGAGCGACTAAAGAAATGATTGCAAACGATATGAAATTCTGTTTGATCCTTTTCCGAAACATATTAGCCCTCCCATTTATCGTTTTCCAGCTTATTATATTTCTCTATCATTAAGGAAAAGTGAAGGGAAGTTTTCTATTCGGTAAAATTGGCAAAAACCCATCATTTCCTGCTTTTCTCCTAAAAATCATTAGGCTTACAGTCATGTTTGGCTTAACAATTTTCAAACGGGGAGTTTTTATAAACCTATGGTTGCAGTTCTATTGAGGGATTTTCCGGATTTGTTTTATTTACATTTTATTTACAATGTTATGTTTTTTACATAATGTTTATATTTTTTCAACATACGAGTTTGGAAGAACGTTGTTTCAGAGGCGAGCAGTCATGAATTGTAAAAAGCGGCCAAAACGGTGGTAAAAAAGAATGGAGCTCGTCTGCACGCAACAGACATCAAAACAGAGTTTCTCATGGTAGGAAATCGGAATGTACAACGGAAATTCATTTGCGGGGGGATCATGATCGTTTTACAAATACCTTCCAAAAGGCTGCAGGAAGAGAAAGCGATCACAAAAAATCGCTCAAAAGATGATATCTCCATTTTTTCCCAACTTCTTATCAACAGGAATGTTCTACCTATTTTGCAAATTGTCAAGGGCTTTAGACCTTTTAAGCATTTTTTGGCGCTTTTTCTCTCCCTTAACCCTTATTTCTCTCTCCCGGAAAGCTGTTCACCATTTTCACTCCATTTTTTCCGCCATGTTTGACAGGCGGCAGACCGCAAATAAAAGAATGGAGGGAGGTTTCCCTTTTTACCCAGCTTTTTGCACAACTTTATAATGGGGTTTTACTAGAGAAGATGAAAAGCAGAACGAATTGATTTCGATTCGAACTTTTTCTACTAGCTTGCTGCTTGATCCGAGTGAAAAATTAAATGGATCAATTGTACGATTAAACTCTTTGTGCAACTGCTTCAAGCATCGTTCCGTTCTTCGCATAATTGATATGCCATGAGAGAGCTTTTTCTAAGACATGTGGAGTATGTCCTCCTCTTGCAAGAGCTTCCTGATAATATTCGCGAAGCTGGTCGCGATACATAGGATGGGCGCATCGTTCGATAATCAGTTCCACTCGCTCTCTTGGCGCCAATCCCCGCAGATCCGCATACCCTTGTTCTGTGACAATGACATCTACGTCATGTTCTGTATGATCAACATGGGAGACAAAAGGTACAATGCTTGATATTTTCCCGTCTTTCGCAATAGATTTTGTCACAAAAATCGCCAGGCGGGCATTCCTAGCAAAATCACCGGATCCGCCAATGCCGTTCATCATTTTCGTTCCAAGTACGTGGGTGGAGTTTACATTGCCGTAAATGTCCACTTCTAATGCGGTATTAATAGAAATCAATCCGAGACGGCGGATAATTTCAGGATGGTTGGAAATTTCCTGCGGCCTCATGATTAAACGGCTGCGGTATTTTTTAAAATTCGCGAAAACCTCCTTCATTTTCGGCTCTGAAAGGGTAATCGAACAGCAAGAGGCAAAACGGACTTTACCCGCATCCATCAAATCGAAGACTGCATCCTGCAATACTTCGGAATATACCTCTAAATCCTCAAATTCTGATTCCAGCAAGCCGTGAAGTACTGCATTGGCGACGGAACCGATGCCTGACTGCAGCGGAGCAAGGCGTTTTGTCAGCCGGCCGGCTTTAATTTCTTTGCGCAAAAAATCAATTAAATGCTGCGCCATAATGACCGTTTCTGCATCCGGAGGGACAATTGTCGACGGTGAATCGTGCTGGTCGGTAAATACAATTCCTTTTACCTTGTCAATATCAATCGGTATTCCGATTGTGCCGATTCGGTCATCCGGTTTTGTCAGCGGAATCGGTTTTCTTTCCCCTTGTTTTCCCGGTTCATACAAATCATGCACTCCCACTAAGTCAACTGGTTGCGCCATATTAATCTCTATTATGATCGATTTTGCGTGCTGGGCAAATGACAACGAGTTTCCGATGGAGGTTGTCGGAATGACCATTCCATCTTCCGTGATAGAAACCGCTTCCAAAATTGCAAAATCGATAGGATCCATAACATTTGAACGCACTAATTCAGCAGTATGGGATAAATGCTGATCGACAAATAATATATCCCCTTGGTTGATTCCTTTTCGCATAGTGGGATCAGCCTGAAACGGAAGCCTTTTGCCCAAAATGCCCGCTTCTGCAAATAGTTTATCAACATCAGAACCTAAAGAGGCTCCTGTATACACATTCACTTTAAAAGATTCCGTCTCTGCGCGTTTCACCAACGAATACGGAACCGCTTTCACATCGCCCGCACGTGTAAATCCGCTTAACCCCAATGTCATTCCGTCTTTAATCCATGATGCGGCTTCATCAGCTGTCACCACTCGATCGCGCAGACGCGGATCTTGAATCCTGTTCAGCTTATTGTCCATTATCCCCATCACCTCTCCCAAAATGAATTTAAAATCTATTTTACTGATTAAAGCGGATGAGGCAAGGTTTTGGGAATAAATTACCGAAAATTCAGATAAACAAGCGAATTTCCATACTAAAACAGAATCATTTTTAAAACCCAAGCAATTTCCGGAAATAGCTGGAGTAGGATTGGCTGACAGGTATTTTGTCGCCATTATTCATCAACAGCAAAAAAGTTGAATGCGTATCAGGGTAAATTTCCTTAATATGATTGACATTCACGATAAAAGCCCGATGGCAACGTATAAAATAATCTTTCGGAAGCAAATATTCAAATTCCTGGAGTGAGTATTTATGCGTGCCTGAGCATCCTTCGGCGTACACATAGGTTTTTTTATCTTTTGCTTCTAAATAGGCAACTTGCGAAAAAGGAATGGGAATCCATCCGTCTTCGGTTTTAACGGTTACGACAGATTTTCCGTCTGTCAAAGCGGGAAAAATCGCAGTGACGCATCCTTCAAGCTTTCCTTCATCAAAAAACGGCACGGCCATCCCGTGATAAGGAACGCCAAACACATCGCGGTTAATAAACTCAGAGACTTTTTGTTTGCTGTGCAAGGCTTTATGGGCAATCGTTCCTTCTTTTACCAAGTCTCCCGGCCTGATTTTTAGATCAATCCGCTTACTCGGGCGGTAATAGATATATTCCTTTGTATTGGAAACAGCAATTGAAACTTCATCAGAAAACAATTCACCTATAACGTCTAAAAGGGAAACGATTGTCATTCGTTCCATCTTTTCAACACCTTTCATCATCTAAAAATCTTGCAAGATATTATTTATTTTACATCCTTTTTTCTCTTTTCTTCAAATACACGTTTCTCTCTTCCGGCTTGTACTTCATTTGCTCGTGTAAAATCGGGATTCAATTTTTTCAACACTTTATCGGGATATAATTAATATTGTAAATACGTATTTGGTAAATAATCCGGGAAGTCCCTCACCATTTGATCTACCATCACATACGTTTCCAGCCATGATTGATCCCGTTGCTCGTAGTCAGCAGGACGGAATCCATTTTTCAGAATCATTTCCCTTAACTCTGGCAATTCGTCATGTCCTTGCGGGTCGTATAAATGAGTAAACCAGCCAAAATGGTTTAATCCGAAGTATACAGGATCAAAATCACGTTCATTCATATTCAACAAACGGCCGTACGAACGAAGCAAATTTTCCGGTTGGTCACAGATATTAAGGATTCTTTTGTCTTCTGGAAACAGTTCCTGTAATGCAATTGCAACGATAGCGGCAGGATTTGTGTAGTTTAAAATCCATGCGTCTTTCGTTTTGCTTCTGACATCTTTTATTAATTGAACCATATCTCTGATCGATCTCATGCCATAGGCAAAACCGCCCGGCCCGCATGTTTCCTGCCCAATAACACCTAGTTTCAATGGGATCTTTTCGTCTTTTTCATGCATTTTATATCCGCCTGTACGTATTTGCACAAAAACAAAATCGATATCTTCCGTAAAGGCTTCCTCTTTATTTGTTGTATAACTAAAATTAATATTAGGGTATTCTTCTCTAAAGAGCACTTTCGCAAATTCGCCGATTACTTTTTGACGGTCATGATTAATATCGTACATGACCAATCGATTAATCGGGAAAGTATCTTGTCTGGAACACATTGCTTTTAAAAGGCCTGGCGTCCAAGTACTTCCTCCGCTCACAATGAGTACATTAAATTTTTTCATCGAGTTTCAGCTCCTAGTAGTATTTTTTCATGTAAACGTTTCATCGATATCTTAACGAACAAAAAGACAAAGACAGGAAAAATTTCATTTTATGAAACTTTTGACACGACCATCTATCATGGCACGTACAATTATTATGAAATGCGGAGTGATTTAGATGTATAACTTTATGGCTAAATTATTCAACTTTATCGAATCATCCACTGACCAAACAAAATCTGAAATCATTATTGCCGAATATATTTTAAGGAATGTGGAAAAAATCCCAAAAATGTCAATTTACGAATTAGCTGAAGAATGTCATACATCACCTGCCACGATCACTCGATTTTGTCAGCGCTTTGAAAATATTACATTTAAAGAATTAAAGGAATATGCCAGATCATTTATCGAATTTAATGATACTGAAGTGGACTATCAAAATCTTGAAACGAAATTCAATATACGCGTATTATGACGAATTGCATGCCTCTCTGAAGCAAACAGAGCAATTGCTCCATTCAAAGGAAATTATTCAAGTTGTCAACGCGATCCATCACTCAAAAAAGTTGCTTTTTTTGGAGTAACATTTTCTCACCTAAATGCAAGAAATGCACAATTAAAAAGTATGCTTCTGCTTACAGCAACCACGAAAATCAAATCTCCGAAGCAGAATCACTTACGCCAAGGGATTTGGCCTTTGTCATTTCTTTTTCGGGCGAGACAAGATTTATCGTTCAGCTCGTAAAGATATTAAAGAAAAGAGGTATTCCTCTTATTGCCATTACGGGCAATGAAAAAAGCTATTTAGCACAAAATGCCAAACAAATCATCAAAGTCAGCAACCGCAAACTTGAATCCTTTAAATCACCCATTTTGGAAGAAATCAATATGTTGAGTGTTATTCATTCCATTTACCTTGTTTATTCAATAGTTTTTAGATAATGCGGAAGGATGTAAAACAAATGAAGGAGGCTGCCAAATGAATATTGTCGTTGCGCCGGATTCTTTTAAAGGGAGCCTGACCTCCCCTCAAGCAGCAAATGTTATGAAACAAGCTATACTTGACCTTCCTTACGGTGATACAGTTATTGCCAAGCCAATGGCTGATGGCGGGGAAGGAACTGTCGACGCATTGTTAGCATCTTCAACTGGTGATCGGATTGAGGTAACCTGCACAGGTCCTTTGGGCGACAAAATAAAAACGTATTATGCGATCTTGCAAAACAATACCGCCGTTATTGAAGTTGCCAATATCGCAGGACTTGTTCAAGTGCCTTTGTCAAAACGAAACCCGGATGCGACCACTACTTTCGGGCTCGGCGAGGCCATGAAAGATGCAATGGATAAAGGCTGTAAATCGTTTATTATCGGTCTCGGCGGCAGTGCTACAAATGATGGAGGTCTTGGCTTTTTACAGGCGTTGGGCATGAGAGCTTGGGATCAAGAGGGAAAACAAGCGGGGATATTCGGTAAAGATTTATTATCGGTTAGCAAAGTTGATTTCGACTGTTTTGACCAGAGGTTGAAACATATTACGATAAATGTTGCTTGTGATGTGGACAATCCGTTATGCGGCGAAAAAGGTGCCAGCGCAGTTTACGGGCCGCAAAAAGGCGCCAGCAGCAAACAAATACCTATTTATGACAGAGCATTGTCCCGATTTGCTGCACTTATTGAAAAGCAACAGGGGAAAGTCTTGCATAACTTGGAGGGTGCAGGTGCTGCAGGAGGTTTGGGTTTTGCATTTCTTGCGCTAGGTGCCAACCTTGTATCCGGTGCGGAACTTGTTGCAAAAGCTTCGGCCATGGAGGACGCAATCAAGCAGGCGGATCTTGTCATAACCGGGGAAGGACAAAGCGATGAACAAACATTATATGGAAAAGCACCCGGCTATATTGCTGGTCTTGCTCAAACATACGGAATTCCAACCATATTAATATCCGGTTCACTTGCAGGCAATTTGGATGTGCTCCGCAGCAAATTCCAAGGTTGTTTTTCGATTATTACACGTCCGTCAACAATAGAAGAATGTATGGAACAAGCAGAAACATTTTTGTACAACCAAACGAAACAAGTTATGCATCTTATACACTCTTTGAAAATATAAAACGAAATCAAGCCTTTTCGTTGTTTTCCGACTTACTATGCCAAACAGGGGTAATTTGTTTTCCTTTATCAGACCATCGAAAAAGCCAGACACGGATGATTCCACTATTTTGAATTTCAAAAAAACACTTTACCCCTTTCTTAAATTTCAACTTTCTTTTAATTGACGAGTAAATCTTAAATCATATCAAAATCCCGTTTTCATACTTTTTCCCTTCCCATTTCGTTAAAAAAGCAGCTAAGATCTGGTACAAAAAATCTATGCCTTTCATAAATGAAAGGTGATAGTAATGAATGAATTTATATCACTAGGCCTCGACTATATTCCTTGCAATTTTTGTTAATTTCATCAATGTCGCTGATCATTTCTTTACGTGATCCATATTGCCTTGAAAAAAGTTTGCGTTGCTGCCGGCGCTTTGAAACGGTTCTTCCTGCAAACGATTGATCTGTTAACTCCGTTCAGTTCACAAAATGCTCACGGATTTTTCCTAAAAAATACAAAATTTCGACATTTCAAAAAATCTTCTTTCTGTTATTATAAATATATAGAAACCATTCTAATTTTTGGGGTGATGGTCATGAGTCTCCAGTACAAAAATATTTTGGTTGCCGTTGATGGATCAAAAGAAGCGGAAAAAGCGTTTAAAAAAGCAATCTCATTGGCTAAAAGTTATGATGCGACTTTAATTATTGCGCATGTTATCGATGATCGCTACGGATCAGCCGTAGTATATTCTCCAGGCATTATTCATGAAATAGAAGCAAAAGGAAAAGAATTGTTGCAAAGTTATGAAAAACAAGCAAAAGAAGCCGGGGTTGCAAATGTTAAAACACATCTCGAGCATGGATCTCCAAAAGTAAAAATCGCCAAATATATCGCTCCAAAATTTGACGCCGATCTGATTTTATGTGGGGCGACAGGTTTAAATGCTATTGAACGCCTCCTTATGGGAAGTGTGTCTGAACACATTACACGCTATGCCAAATGTGACGTGCTCGTCGTTCGATCTACCGACGAGGAATAACATCGAGAAACCCCCCTTATTTAATGGCTAAGCCAAGAAAAATCAGATATCATCCTCATGAACCTGAGTTCTGTATGAAGAAGGACTCAGGTTATTTTCGTTTTCCATGCAAATTTTCTTTATTTCTAAACTCATGACAGATTGCTTCTTTAATCGGTTTATAGGCTTGACGATGGCAATTTCCTTGTCCAAATATAGAATCCAATTTGAGCTAATTTTTAACTATTATCTATTTCATACAATTATTAGAAAGCTTTCAACTTGGAATAGAGCTGAGCCTTTCCATCCCTTTCTCAATTGGATTTTGAAAAGATTAAACGATTGATAATGGAGAAAGCGATATCCAAACATTCCTTTAGCAGCTTCCCTAACTGCCGAATGCACATAAAACAAACGCCCCATTTTTGGGACGTTCCACCTTTTTCATAAGAGGAACAACTTTAAGCCCTTACAGCGATCCGCCGTTGACAGACTGTTTCACAAAGAAGATACCCACTGTATGCATTTTCCGAGCACATCAATGAGCTGTGGATGAAGCAGACCTTCCTTTCTGTGTGCAGGAGTCAAGCAGCACACTTTTCCATTACCAAACTGGTGATACCACCCGGCAACAGAATCACCATCTGCGGATCGGGAGCGGAGAAACACGTTTGTTTCCGTTTCCTCGCAATGAACAAAATAATGTTCATCTACGATGTCAAACGACACCGAGTCCATTCTCAAGTCGGGCTTCGGATTGATCTGATAATGAACAAGCCGATGCGGATCTGGATGATACTGAAAATACCCTTTTAACATATTGACATACATTCCTTCTACCGGATAAGAAGCGAGCCCCGAATGCCAGGCGAGCCATCCTCCCCCGCTTTGCACATAGTTGCTGATCGTCTGTTCCAGGTCTTCGTCCATCCAATGATCGATGGCGGAATCAGCCGGATTGATTCTGTTTTCTTTGAATAAGATGACCGCTTTCGGACGCTGCGACAACAGATGCTGCAGTTCTTTCTCCGAACATTCCAACACCTCGATTTCTCCCGCCGCATCGATCGCCCTCTGCAAAGGCTGCCTGATCCATTCGGCAGGATGATAGTAATCACCGATAACAGCCCATATTTTTTCCATGTCCCCTCTCCCTTTCCCCATTTAAAGCAAAGTTCACACTGCCAGCCATATTCAAAGCGGCAACGGCTTTCCTAGAAAATCAATAAACACCGTTCTGCAGAACACCTTGATGTTCCCCTTCACAATATTCAAAATTCTAATAGCCGACTTCAAGGAGACCACGGTGCTTCCGTCCCTCCCATGTCCGTCCGGATCCATCCCGGATGGACACCATACACAATGATGCTTTTTTCTTCAAATAGTTCCTTAATTGTTCGGAAAACATATTCATTCCTGACTTCGACAGGGCATACGGATAATCCCCGCAATAAGCATTGTGAAAACCGCCCGCTTCTGAAGAAACTTTCATAATGTCCCAGATTGCAGCCGCAATACAATAAAGGCAAAAGATGTTTGAACACTCAAATCGAGCCGAACAAATTGATATCAGTCGCGTTATTTTTTCGCTTTGAACCCTTCGTTCATGAACGTGCATTCATAGCTTTAACTTTATTGTAAAAGATGCAACGTCAACAGAAAATATAAAATATTCAAATTTTTCTATTGATAGTTGTTATCATTTTTAAATGCACTACACGCACCCAACGAATCTTAAAGGATACGGCATTTTGCAAAATATGGCTCGCTTAGGTGTACCATTTTTGGTGCACCTGTTTTTATACAATAAAGAAGAAATGAATTTTGGGGAGGTTGTTGATCATGAAAAAAAGTTTTTTATTGCTTTTCTTATCAATTTTCGTCTTCTTGCTGACAGCTTGTGGAGAAGAAGCCGGCAAAACGGAGAGAAGTGGCGAATCCAAGGAACCGGAAGCAAAAGTGTTGACGAAAGAAGAATTCGATCGAATATTTTCAGATCCAAAGAAATATAAAGGATCCAAAGTGGATTTTTATGCGAAAATTTTCGTTGAACCTGAAAAAGATCAAGATGGAACTTATATACAAGCATTTGCAAATAACAATAGCGAACAAAACGTTATCGTTGGAATAGAAAATCCGAATCTTGATGTTGCAACTGATGACATCATTCATGTAACAGGAACAATCGAAGATGCTTTTGAAGGGGAGAACGCTTTTGGCGGAACCGTCACAGCTCCACTTATTAAGGCGGATAAAATTGAAAAAACAGACTATCAAACTGCGTTTGCACCTTCCAAGAAAACGATTAATTTGAATAAAGTCCAAAACCAACACGGTTTTAAATTAAATGTGCAAAAAGTCGAGTTGGCCGATTCAGAAACGCGCGTTTATGTAAAAATAACAAACGAATCAAAGGAAAAAATTTATTTTTATTCCTACGATGCAAAATTAATCGCAAACAACCAACAACTTGAAGAAACCTTTAACTATGAAGCCAACTACCCAGAAATACAATCGGACATTTTCCCTGGTGCATCAACAGAAGGCATCATTGTATTCCCGCCAATAAAAAATGATGCTGCTTCTTTTAAACTACACTTCGAAGGAAGCTCTGACAACTATGATATAACCTTCGAGCCTTTTGTGTATGAAGTTTCCTTAAAATGATGGGGCTGTCCAAAAAGTCAGGGTAACTGACTTTTTGGAACCTCTTTTTTTCAATTTTTCACAAAAAAATCGTCCTATCCTGTAAAATAAAGTAACCACCACTACATTTCGGAAAGGACGATTTTTTATAGCAATTAAAGGATACTAATGAAAATTATAACACACAAACAACACTCATGAATGAACTTTTATTTTATTTAATTTCATAACTAAATTTTGAAACCGGTTTTTAAGCCCCGTTCTGTGTCATCTTCCAAATGCGCAAAGCGGACGGCGCTGAGGAATTTCGATAGGCGCATCACAAGTAACTATGTGCTTACTTGTGTTACAGTTCACGATCTCTAATAAAAAAATCAATTACACTAACAGAGATTTTCTCGTAATACCGAGCGTAGTGACGGTTTGATTAATTTTCTATAATGTATATGAGTGTTCTCTAATAATTCTCCCCACCTTTGGTTAAAATAAAGTTGGTGGGTTGATAAACTGGGATTGTACCCATCTTTTTTTAAATTTTGATACATATTTCTCCCCTTTTTGAACACAAAGGTTGCATTTTTCTACCCAATTGCTATTTAGCCCCTAAATGAACTTGGACAATAAGAGTAAAAAATAATATACTGCTTAATGTACCAAGGAGGCTAAACAACATGACACGAACCAAACACTCCAAGGAGTTTAAATTACAAGTCATCAAAGAG
>NZ_JBVVUU010000011.1:29630-106603 GCF_056032925.1 Aeribacillus sp. JST-2 | reverse complement strand
ACCTTTAGACCCAGTTTATTACATGTACCAATACTGGGTTTCTTCAGTATTGCCTTTTTTCGGATCATCGGACAAGGGAATTTCCAATTTCTATGATTATTCACCTTGACATATTACCGCAGGACTTTCCTATGTTTCGAATAGCTTTATTATAGTTCGGAGAAACAAAAAAAAACAATGCCGAAACATTGTTTAAAAGCCTAATTGATTTAATTTTTTCACAAGTTTTCGAAATGTTTGCTCGTCATGATGGTCTAAAGCCTCGTCAATTTGCCGGAAAAGTTTTTCTTTTTGAAATTTCTTTATCGCTTCATCCAATATTTTTTCCGCCATCAGCCGGTCTTTTTCATTTCCTTGCAAATGTTTAGGAATATACGGATTTTCCACTAAAACTGCTGCATATTCAGGCGATTGATACTGTGACCGGAAATTTAATTGAATATACAGATCTTCATCTTTGTTGAGGCGAATGTCATGAAACGATTTTTCCGCGTCGGTGGTCATGATGTTCTCTTTATAGAAGCGGAACGGCACCTCATCCACACAATGCGTGGACATGATGATTCCCCTCGGACAAAATTGCGCTTGTTCCACAAAATGCACTTTTTCCATCAATGTGTCATGGCTCATTAAATAATTTAAAATCCAAACGCATTCCCTTCTTTTTAATTGATAATGATTTAAAAACCAGCGGATAAATTCTTTTTTTTCATCAACAGAAACAGGGGCTGACATTCTCCATCCCTCCTCTGCTCTATAGGGTTTATTCATCAAATTCAACAAACATTCGTTCAAATCCTTCCGATTATATTGGTAAATTGTCATCCAATTCAAGCAGGATATTCTCATATTCAGTATTGGCCGGATCTTTTTCAAGCGCTTTTTCAAACAGTTCTTTCGCCCTTTTTCGATCACCTTCTTCAAGCAAAAAATAAGCAAACTCCTCTAAAAACTCTTGGTCGCTTTTGAGAAAATTATATGCATTTTCATAATGGTTTAATGCGTCTTCATATTGCTCCAACTGATGATAGGCTTTCGCCAAATAAAAATCAAATTCCGGCGCATATTCCTCATTGTTTTCAATGATGTCGGTGAGCAGTTCTACAATTTCGGCATATTTTCCGACAGAATGCCAAACGCTTGCCAACGTAATAACCGCTTCGACATAGCCAGGATCAAGAACCAAAGCTTCTTTTAACAACTTTTCTGCTGTTGGAACATCTCCCAGTTTTAAGGCAATCTTGCCTCCGGATACATATAGCTCCTTATGAAACGGGTCTTGTTTTAAGCCTTCTTGAACGGCCGCAAAGCTCTCATCGAGCATCTCTTCTTGTTCATAACATTTTGCAAGATTTAAATAAAGCGATTGATAGCTTGGGTCTTGTTCTTTCACCCGTTCGAACTGTTGAATGGCTGTTTTTGTATAGCCTGCCGCAAGAGCTGTGCATCCATAAGCAAAAAGTGTGTCCGGATTTTCCGTTTCAGCAGCTTTTTCATAATAGTGGAGCGCTTCTTCAAAATGGCCGCTGGCACTTAAAGCCTCAGCCATTCGGTTGTAAAGATTCACGGTCATCAGTTCTTCATGATCCTTGAGGACTTCTTCATAATAATCAATCGCTTGATGGTATTTTCCGATGTGAAAATAAAATTCAGCCAATGCAAAATCAATCACTTTTTCATCAGGAAGCATTCGTTTCGCTTCTTTCAGTTTTTGTTCACTAACCTCATACAGCCCTTCCAGCTGATACAAATCGGCTAAAAGAATGAGCGCTTGAGGATATGCTTCATCTTCTTCATCGATTGTATTCAATATTTCCATCGCCCGATCTTCTTCATTTAAATCGATGAGGATTTCAGCATATAGCAAGGAAACTGCCGACTCGTCACGGTATACTTCCCTTAACTGCTCGAGCAGCTTCAACGCCTCGTCTGTTCTTCCCCATTGGTAATAGGTTTCCGCCAGCTGAAATTTTTCTTCATCATTCAATGTTTTTTCAATTTTGGCAAGTTTTTTCAGCCCTTCATCTGTCTGCCCGTTTTCCACTAAAAAAATGGCTTCGTTTAGTTCTTTATTCAAGTTCAACGACCCCTTCATTCAAAAAATGTGGAACTGAATTGATTTTAAACCTTCCCGGAGCGGTTAAACGGATCTCCTTTCCGGCTCCAGGGCGAAAGAAAATACGTTCCCCTGCTTTCAAGACAATTCCGTTATGAACGATCACTTCAGGATTATGATTATCATAATCCAGTTGGCCGTTTTTCTCAACTAAATCGATCAGAGGAAATAAGTTATAATCGACATTGCTGCCGCATAAAATCTCACAGCGCAAAGGATACAGGCCGATTTTCATTAAGGCATCCTTTTCAAGCGGTTCGCCGTCTTTCGGACATTCTTTTACGGATGGCAATTTGTATCGCTCGACAATATTCAACCATTTCAATTGCAGATGTTTTTGAACGAATGAGTCTTTTGCAGAAAAATGAGGAAAAATCGGGGTTTGAACGGGAAATAGCGCCTCTCGAACCCATTCCCAAACGACTTTTTCAAATTCATCCTCTTTTTTTATATCGACGATGATGAGCGGTATGTTTCTCCGCTTAAGCATTCTGACCAGCGGCGGGTTAAGCCGTTTCAAAGGGACTTTGGCAGCAAAGCTGTAATCGATTGAAGAATTCATCATAATTTTTCGAATCAATCTTTCCTTTTCGTTCCATTCCCGTTCGCAGGAAAGATCGACGGCGGCGATTAAAAACGTACAGCCTTTTAAAATTAAATGCTTTAAATATTTTTTGAATGTTTGGCAATCATGCAAATGCTGAACAGTTTGGTCAATCATGGCAAATCCGGGCGTCATTAAATAGGCCGACAAATCCATTTTCATAAAGCGAAACTTGTCCAAATTATTTTCTATAAAACGAAATGTGCTTCCTTGGATGAGAATTGAACATTTGACAACTTTATTGTTTTCCAAAAGATTTATTTTGTCAATGATATAGGCCATCCTATCCCTTCCCTTTGCTTGCTCTTTAAGACAAGCTATGAGGAAGCCTAAAAAAATATGACAAAACCACCTGAAAAAATTCAGATGGTTTTGCTTAACCGTTCTAAATGATCAAAAAATGTCGGATAAGAGACCGCAACCGCTTCATGCTGCTCTAACTCGATCGGCTCTTCACAAATCGCACCCGCAATGGCAAGCATCATGCCGATCCGATGATCACCGTGGCTGGAAACGGTTGTACCGCCCTTCAGTTTCGTTTTGCCGTGAATGATCATACCGTCATCTGTCGGTTCAATGTTTGCTCCAAGTTTTTTCAACTCGCCTACAACTGTGTCAATCCGGTTCGTTTCCTTTACTTTTAATTCTTCCGCATCCTTAATAACCGTTGTCCCCTCCGCTTGAGTGGCCAGAAGGGCAATAATCGGAATTTCATCAATTAACCGCGGAATAAGCTCCCCTGATATTTCCGTTCCTTTCAAATCTGATGTGCCGATCATAATATCTGCGATCGGTTCAGCCGTGTCTAATGCTTTAGCCAGTTCTATTTTTGCCCCCATGTTTTCCAAGACATCTAAAATCCCTGTTCTCGTCGGATTCACCCCGACATTTTTCAACTGAATGGAACTGTTTGGAACGATTGCGCCTGCAATAAGAAAGAACGCAGCCGATGAAATATCTCCGGGAACATAAATATTCGCTCCTGTTAGCTTTTGCCCGCCAGCAACAGAAACGGCCAAACCTTCCGTTTTCACCTCGACACCAAAAGCTGACAAAAGCCGTTCAGTATGATCTCTTGATTTATACGGCTCCTCAACCGTTGTCGTTCCCTCGGCCTGCAAACCTGCAAGCAGGATGGATGACTTCACCTGTGCGCTTGCAACGGGCGACTTGTAGTAAATCCCCTTTAAATTCCCGCCCCGTATCGCAATAGGGGTAAAAGAACCGTTTCCCCGCCCGTCGATATGAGCTCCCATTTGCTTTAAAGGGCGCGTTACGCGATCCATCGGTCTTTTCGCAATCGACTCATCACCAATGATGCATGCATGAAACGGACGCCCTGCTAAAATGCCGAGCATGAGGCGGGTCGTTGTTCCAGAATTCCCTACATTTAGAAAATTGACGGGTTCTTTTAATCCGGTTAAGCCTTTCCCTTCAATGGTTACGTTTGTGCCTTCCTGCTTAATCGAAACGCCCATTTCTTTAAAGCATGAGATGGTGCTTAAACAATCCTCGCCAACTAAAAAATTTTGCACTGTCGTCGTTCCTTCAGCGATGGCGCCAAACATAACCGATCTGTGGGAAATTGATTTATCGCCAGGCACTTCCAGCGTGCCTTTCAATGAATGTTTTTTCGAGAGAACAAGTCCTTTGCTCACTACGTGCCACCTCTTTCTACAAAATATAAGTTTCATAATTTGTCCAATCGTCAATGCATCGTTTCGCTTTCATTCGATCCTCATCCGTTTGAAAGCTAAGTTGTAAAACGCCAAGAATTTCTTCACGCGTTTCTAAAATGCGAATATTTGTAATGCTGATGTTGTGTTTTGCCAAATAGCCGGTAATTTCGGAAACGACCCCTGGATAATCCGGCACATCAACATAAAGGTCATAAAAGGCGGGGATAGCTCCTTTCTGTTTTTCCGGCAATCCGTCTCGATACGTTTTCGCCTTCAAAAAATATGTATAAAGTTCATCTTTGTCCATTTTTTCAATAAATTGTTTCAGTTCCCGCATGTCTTCGATCCATTCATCAAATAATTGGATCAGCACATCCCGATTATGGACAATAATATCGCGCCACATGACAGGATTGCTCGAGGCAATGCGTGTTATATCCCGGAATCCTCCTGCTGCAAGACGTTTAATGATCGGAAACATTGTTTCTTTCTTTTCCGCTTGATGGACAAGGCCCGCTGCAACCAAATGCGGAAAATGGCTGATGACGCCTGTGATACAATCGTGTTGAAGAGGATCCATCACAATAAATTGCGCTTTTGTTCCTTTTAATAGCTTCTGCAGCTTTTCAAGTTTTTCAGATTGTTCCTGTTCGCCGGGCGTTAAAATATAAAAAGCATTTTCAAATAAATGAGGTTTTGCCGCAATGACTCCTGATTTATGTGAACCTGCCATCGGGTGCCCGCCGATAAATGTTACATATTTTGGCAAAGACTTGCTGGCATGGTCGACAATTTTTTTCTTCGTGCTGCCAACATCCGTGATGATCACACCATGTTTTAACCGGAGCTTCCCCAGGTAAGTCAAAATCTCCAATGTTTGTTCGACAGGCGTTGAAATGATGATGACATCCGCCGATTCGGCACCTTCTTGAATGGACTGTGCCGCTTGATCGATAACCCCTAATTTTTTTGCCACTTGCATTTGATCATGATTGATATCGTAGCCAATTAATTGCAGCGCTGCATGCTCTTTTTTGATCGCAAGTGAAATCGAACCGCCGATCAAACCGAGGCCAATGACAAATACTTGATCCACAAAAACCACCTATTCCCTGTATTTGGTAAAAAAAGAGGTGAACGATCACCTCTTTTACATTAAAGCAATTCTTTTAAAACTTCAATCAGTTCTCCATTTTGTTCTTTGGAACCGACAGTAATTCTTAGAGCGGTCGGAAATCCGAGCGCTTTTCCGGAACGGACGATAAATCCTTTTTCGAGCAGCTGTCTAAACAGCGCATCCGCATCCCGCTTGAAATCTATTAATATAAAATTTGTTTGCGAAGGGAAATAACGTAGATTATGCTGTTCACAAAAATCATAATATTGTTCTAATCCTTCCCGGTTCAGCTTTCGGCAAGTTTCAATAAAGGATTGGTCTTGAAGCGCTGCAATCGCCGCTTTTTGACCGAGCCTGTTTGTGTTGAACGGTTCCCTGGCCGGCTCGATCGAACGGATGAACTCTTCGCTGCCGATTCCGTAGCCAACACGCAATGAGGCAAGCCCGTATGCTTTCGAAAAAGTGCGCAAAACCAAGAGGTTCGGGAATTGATCCAATAGGGAAACGGAATTAGGAAAATCTTCCGCTGCCACATATTCGTAATACGCTTCATCCAACACAACGAGAACATTTTTTGGCACCTTTTTTAAAAAGTTTATTAATTCTTGTTCGTTTATATAAACACCTGTTGGATTATTTGGATTGCATACCCACACGATTTTCGTGTTGGAATCAATCGCTTCGGCCATCTTATCCAAATGATGGCGGCCATCGACGAGTTCAATTTCACGCACTTCAGCTTTTTCAATCACAGCATTATGACGGTATTGCGAAAAGGTCGGCGCAGCCATCACCGTATTCGTCCCTTCTTTCAATAGAGACCGGGAGATGATTTGAATGATGTTGTCTGAACCGTTTCCGAAAATAAGCTGAGTTTCTTTCACACCAACATGTTTTGCCACTTGTTTCCGAAGTTCTGCGCTGTAACCGTCGGGATATAAGGCGAGATGATTCAATTCATCCCGAATCGCTTGCTTGGCTTTTTCCGAACAGCCATAAGGATTTTCATTTGAAGCAAGTTTGATTACTTTCGTGAGGCCAAATTGCTCCATGACTTCCTCAATCGGTTTTCCCGGCTCATAAGGTTTCAATGACTTCAACTGTTCCTTTACTTCCACCTAAAACACCTCTTTCATTACATTAATGGAGTAAATCAGCAATGAAGTCTTCAAATTCCTCCAGCCCTTTTTGTTTTGTTTCCGGGTTGGTAAGAAGCGGCTCCAGCTTTTCAATTTGGCGGATGATGGCACTGCCGATGATAACCCCATCACTCAGCTCGGAAAATTTTTTTACGTGCTCATTTGTCGAAATACCGAATCCGACGGCAACTGGAACAGAGGCATATTGTTTTACTTGTCGCAAAAAATCTTGGATATGTTCATCAAATGATTGCCGCTCGCCTGTCACTCCCAATGACGAAACACAATATAGAAAGCCTGACGCGTTTTCCGCAATTTTTTTCACACGGGCTTGTGAGGTAGGTGCAACCATAGAAATGAAATAAATTCCATGTTCTTCACATTTTTTTCGCAGTTCTTCGCTTTCTTCAAACGGCAGATCAGGAATGAGAAGGCCTTCAATTTGATTTTTCTCCATTAAAGCAAAAAAGTGATTTTCTCCTAATTGTAGCACAGGATTGTAATAAGTAAAGAGAATGATTGGAATTTTTAATCCCCGCTTTTTCATTTTAAAAGCTAATTCCATCGTCTTTTCAATATTCATTCCGTTTTTTCTCGCTCTGATGGACGCCCGCTGAATGACAGGTCCGTCAGCGAGCGGATCGGAATAAGGAACGCCGAGTTCAATGGAATCAGCACCGCATTTTTCAAGAGAAAGCGCCAGTTCAATCGACGCTTCTTCATTCGGATCGCCTGCTGTGATAAAAGGAATGAAAAGCTTGTCAACCTTTCGAAACATGCTCTTTTTACCGCTCACCATCCGCTCCTCCTTTCGCTTTCATCAATGTGTGAACATCTTTATCGCCTCTGCCGGACAAACAGATCAACACCGCTTCTTTTTCCGATAATTCTCCGGCAATTTCAATCCCTTTTGCTACAGCATGAGCGGATTCAATGGCTGCCAAAATCCCCTCCGTTCTTGCCAGCATTTCAAGAGCTGCTAGCGCTTCTTCGTCCGTCACTTGTTCATATTGAACTCGCCCGATTTTTGCCAAATAGGCATGTTCAGGACCGACACCGGGATAGTCGAGCCCGGCCGAAATCGAATACGGTTCGACAATTTCCCCGTATTCGTTTTGCAAAAGATACGTCATCGACCCGTGGATGACCCCTTTTGAGCCTTTCGTAATCGTTGCGGCATGTTCCCCTGTATCGATTCCTTTACCTCCCGCTTCGACACCGACCAGCTTGACATCATCATTCAAAAATGCCGTAAACATTCCAATGGCATTGCTTCCGCCGCCAACGCAGGCAACGACCGCATCGGGAAGCTTGCCCATTTCGTTTTCAAACTGGCGTTTCGCTTCATCGCCGATGATCCGCTGAAATTCCCTAACCATCAACGGATAAGGATGCGGGCCTACGGCAGATCCCATTAAATAAAAATGGTCGTTACAATGCTGAACCCAATAGCGTATCGCTTCATTCACCGCATCTTTTAACGTTTTGTTGCCGCTTGTTACCGGAACAACCTCGGCTCCAAGCAGCTGCATTCTGAAAACGTTCAGCCGCTGTCTTTCAATATCTTCTTCCCCCATAAAGACCTTGCATTCCATGCCGAATTTGGCAGCAACCGTTGCCGATGCAACACCGTGCTGTCCGGCGCCCGTTTCGGCAATCAGTTTCGATTTTCCCATTTTTTTGGCAAGCAAAGCTTGACCGATGGCGTTGTTGATTTTATGGGCTCCTGTATGGTTCAAATCTTCCCGTTTCAAATAAATTTTGGCCCCGCCGACCAGCTTTGTCAGCCGATCGGCAAATGTCAAAGCGGTCGGCCTTCCCGAATATTTTTTTAGCAATTGATGATATTCTGCTAGAAAGGAAGAATCATGCAATGCCTCTTGTAATGCCTCTTCCAATTCATACAAAGGCTGCATTAATGTTTCCGGAACATATTTTCCGCCAAACTCGCCAAATCTGCCAAATTCATCTGGATAACCTGTCATACCCTTTCACCTTCTCTATCAGTTTTGCAATTTTCTCTTCGTCTTTTTTGCCATCCGTTTCTACACCGCTTGCAATATCAAGAAAGTCAGCTCCTTTTGCGAGCAGGTCTGTTACGTTTTCCGGTGTTATTCCGCCTGCAATAAAACAAAGCTTTTGATGATCTTTCGCCCAATTCGTATATTTGCCCACATCGCTCCAATCAAAGGGTATGCCTGTGCCGCCCCACATTCCTTTCACTCGGCTGTCAATCACGTACCCGTCGACAAATGGCGCATATTTTTCCATTTCAGCAATAATTTGTTCATGATGATGTAGAGCTTTCCAAACATTTCGACCAAATGTTTCTTTAACTTTTTGAACAAATTGGACATTTTCATCTCCGTGCAACTGTATGCAGTCCAGTGGAACGATTTTTAACACTTCTTTCAGCGATTGAATGGTTGGCCGAACGAAGACTCCGACAAGTTTTGGAAGCTTCCTCTCTGAAAAAAATTTCATCCAGCTGCCCACTTCTTCCGCTTTGACTTGCCGCTTGCTTTCGGCTGCAAAAATAAAGCCGATATAATCGGCTCCTTGATTCATGGAAGCTGTTACATCTTCCAACGTGCGATTGCCGCAAATTTTGACCAGTTTCACGTTATGCTCTCCCCAAACAACTCTAAAATTCCTTTTCCCGGATCTTCCTTCCGCATGAGCGATTCACCGACCAATACCGCCTTTGCACCATACTTATGGACTGTTTCTAAGTCTTCGATGGTACCAATGCCGCTTTCGCTGACGAGCAAAGTTTCTTTCGGCACATGTTTTTGAATGTTTTCCAAATGTTTTACGTCTGTGCGAAATGTCGTTAAATCTCTGTTATTGACGCCTAATAAATCCGGGACAAAGACATCGAGGATCCGTTCAAGCGTCTCGGTCGAATGAACTTCCACCAAAACATCCAGCTCCAATCCTTTTGCTTCGTCCCATAGCTTTTTTAATTTTTTTGACGGAAGAACTTCCCCAATCAATAATACAGCATCCGCACCGATCCACTTTGATTCATAAACTTGTTTTTCGTCTATGATAAAATCTTTTCGCAAGACAGGCAAATGAACGTTTTTCTTGATTTCAGTCAAATACGCTGTCGATCCTTGGAAAAATTTTTGGTCAGTCAAGACTGATAAACAGTCCGCCTTTTTCTCCTCGTATTTTTTCGCAATCTCAACAGGGTGGAAATCTTCCCGAATGACTCCTTTTGAAGGAGATGCTTTCTTCACTTCGGCAATGAGTCCGACGAAGCGATTCGGATTTTTTAAAGCATCGAGAAACGGCCTTTTCTCAAATGACGATCGTTCGATTTTCTTGAGATCCAGTTCTTTCACTTCTTGTTCTTTTGCATGGATTATCACATCAAGCATAGCTTTCTTCCTTTCGAACCATCAATCTTTTCAACTGGCGATAAGCAGTTCCATCCTCAATCGCTTTTGCTGCCATTTCAACGCCTTTCTGCAAATCTTCAGCTTTTCCAGCGATATAAAGCGCTGCTGCAGAGTTTAGCACAACAATATTTTTCACGCTGTCTTGCCGCTTGTTTTGGAGCACCTCTTCTATCATTTTAGCACTTTCTTGAACATTTGAAACTTGAATGTCTGCAAGACGACCCCGTTCAAAACCGAATTGCTCTGGACTTATTTTATATTTTGCAATCGTTCCGTCCTTCAGTTCAATAATGTTTGTTTCAGCACTGATCGATATTTCGTCTAAACCATCCTCACTGGTGACAAACAACACATGTTCAGATCCGAATCGTTTGAGTGTCTCAGCCATTTTTTCGGCATGATTCAAAGAAGAAACTCCAATGACCTGTCTTTTCGCATTTGCCGGGTTGGCGAGCGGACCGAGAAAATTAAAAATCGTTCTGAATCCGACTTCTTGTCTCGCTTTTGCCACATGCTTCATGGAAGAATGATAAAGCGGAGCAAACAGGAAACTCATATTCGTTTCTTCCAGCGCCCTTTTTGCTTCTTCCGGAGTGGTTTGAATCGGAATTTGCAAATATTCCAGAACATCTGCGCTTCCGCTTTTTGATGAAACAGCGCGATTCCCATGTTTCGCCACTTTTACCCCCAATGAGGAAGCTAAAATTGCGGAGGCCGTCGAGATATTGAAGGTTGATGCCCCATCCCCGCCAGTGCCGCATGTGTCAATGGCATGTTCAAATCCCGCGAGCTGAGTCATGTTTTCCTTCATTGCCTTTGCAAATCCCGCCATTTCATCGACCGTTTCTCCCCGAAATCTCAAGATGGTGATTAAACTGGCAATTTGGCTGTCGGAAACTTTTCCTTCCATGATGTCTTTCATAACGCTTTCTGCTTCCGATTCTGAAAGTGTGCGGCCTTCAATGCATTTTTGCAATATTTCTTTCATTGTTATTCCCCCCAATAACTGAAAATAGTTGTTCTGCTAATTGAATCGTTTGAATGAGCGCGCTGGCTTTGTTCCTCGTCTCCTCCCATTCACGCTCGGGAACGGAATCAGCAACAATTCCTGCTCCTGCTTGAACAAAGGCTTTATTGCCTTGCAGTTGAATCGTCCGAATGGCAATGCACGAATCAATGCTCCCATCAAAACTGATGTAGGCTACTGCTCCGGCATAGCTGCTTCTGGCAGTGGGCTCTAATTCATGAATGATTTCCATCGCCCGCACTTTCGGCGCACCTGACACGGTACCTGCTGGAAAAGCGGAAATGAGTGCATCGATCGGATGGACATTTTCTGCTAGTTCTCCTGTCACCTTCGAGATTAGATGAATGACGTGGGAAAAATAAGCAGCATCCAATAATACCGGCGTGTTCACCGTACCGTATTCGGCAACTCTGCCTATATCATTCCGTGCTAAATCGACTAACATATAATGTTCAGCAAGCTCTTTTTCATCTTGAAGCAATTGTTGGACAATCTGCTCATCTTCCTCTTTTGATTTGCCTCGTTTCCTTGTTCCGGCAATCGGGTGAATTTCCAAAAAGCGATCGCGGACGTGGATCAATCGTTCAGGGGAGCTGCCTATTAACTCCCGATCGGACAATCTAATGTAAAACAAATACGGCGAAGGATTAATGATTCGCAAAATTCTATACAACTGAAGTCCGTTTACTGACACCTCTTTTTCAAACCGCTGGGAAAGAACTCCTTGAAAAATATCTCCGGAACGGATATATTCTTTTACTTTTTCAACATGATCGATAAACCTCTCTTTTGAATAATTCGATTGCACGCCCGCAAACGAAACTTGCTCCATTTCGGATGGAACGAAAATATGCTCCTCCGACTTTGTGTTTATCAATTCATGGCGATACCGCCTAATCGATCTTTTGCCTTTTTCATACATCTCCTTGAGGGTTTGTTCATCTTCCTCTCCTGTCATTTCGATGTAATGGATAAATGAAAGCAGGCTTTCCTTATGGCTGAAAGCGATGATGGTTTGGCAAATAACGAGTTCACAAACAGATTCAGCCGCGTTTTTCTGACGATGAACTGGAACCTTTTCAAATAAACTGACGGCATCATAATCGATTCTGCCAACGGCTCCTCCGGCAAACGGAACATCGATCTCAACTTTTTTTGCTTTTAATCTTTCCGTCATCCTTTGAAACAAGGAAGATAACGATGCATCTTGATCCAATACCCGTTTTTCCGTGCTTTGGAGTTCAAATACTCCCTTCGTTTCACGGATAAAATACATTGGATCAAGACCAATAAAAGAGTAATTCGACCAATTCGATTCTTTATCATTGCTTTCAAGAATGAATAGCGCATCTTTGTGCAGCGTTTGAAAAATTTGAATCGGCGTCAGCATATCAACATGATATTGTTCAATGATTGGAACGGTCTTATAGCTGCGGCAATCCTGTAAAAAATCTTGAAATGAAGTTTCCATTGAAGCGCTCACTCCTCCAATTTGTTTGGAGAATGAGTCGATCGAGGATATATCTTGAGGAAAAAGGCATTCGGCTTATAAAAAAAGCCCAAAAACGCTAAACGTTTTTGGGCAGTCGTCCTTCATAAATAAAAAACCTTTCGCACAAATACATGCCTCGACTCATTCTCAACTGCCCTGAACTTAACTCTGCTAATCTAGCTCAAAAAACTTCTTATAGGTCATAATAAAAAAATCAATCTTCTTTGTCAATAAGATCCGGCCTTAAATTTTTCGCCTTTTCCATATAAACGTGGCGAATCTCCTTCTGGGACCGTGTTGTATTAATATGCATCATGACGCGGACACATTTTTCAAGCGATCCTTCAACGGCCATTTCCTGCATGCATGTAACAGGTACATATGTCCATCCGTCAATTTTTCTTAGCGCTTTTGCCGGAAAACAAGCATTTAAATCATTTGTCGCTGAAATAAAGACGGAAGCTACTTGGTCTGGATCAATATCGTTCTTGCGGATCATTTCTCTTAAAAGTCTTTCCGTGTTTTGGATGATCTGTTCCTCGTTATTCTCTGCAACCGTAATGGCACCTCTAACTCCTCTTATCAACCCTACCCCTCCGTTTTCCACTCGTTGAGGAGAGAAATAAGCGTCCCTCTGTTAAACGGTTTTAAGACAGGCTTTCCGATTTCCTCAAGCAAAACCATGCGAATTTGGTTATGTAACGTTTTTTTGTCATGTTTCATTCGATTTATTAGCGCTTTTGGATCCATGTTTTCTTCCATTTTGACAGGGAAGCCGATTTGTTCAAACCATTTTTTTACTGTTTCATAATGAAAACTGCGGTTAAATGTTCGTTCGCTTACCCATAGAGCAAACAACATGCCGCAAGCAACGGCATCCCCATGAGAAATCTTTCCATAGCCAAGCTCAGCTTCCAAAGCGTGGCCAAGCGTATGCCCAAAATTTAGAAACGCTCGTTTTCCCGTTTCTTTTTCATCCTCCGCAACAACGGCCGCTTTGACTTCGATCCCCTTCTGGATAAACCATAAAAGCTGTTGATCGGTTATTTCGTCTAAATGGCGTATATCTGCCATCAGTTGTTCAACAAAAGATTTGTCCTGGATAAAACCGTGCTTGACCACTTCCGCAAAACCTGACCGGACTTCCAACTGAGGGAGCGTTTTTAAAAACTCTGTATCATAAATGATTGCGTGCGGCTGATGAAAAGCGCCGATCATGTTTTTTCCAAGCGGATGGTTGATGGCAACTTTTCCGCCGACCGCACTGTCATGAGCCAAAAGGGTTGTCGGCACTTGGATAAAGGGAATCCCCCTCATAAACGTTGCGGCGACAAATCCAGCTAAATCTCCGACAACGCCGCCGCCAAACGCAACGACAACCGATTCCCTGTCCATGTTGTTTTCCAGCGCAAAAGTCAAACAGGCATAGTATGTTTCAAATGATTTCGATGCTTCGCCGCTTGGCACAACATATGTCAATACGTCGACATTCAATTTTTTCAGCACTTTTTCCAGTTTGTTTCCATACAGATCATAGACAGTCCGATCCGTCATGATTAAGATCTTGGACGGTTTTTCCAAAACTTGCTTTAACAAATCGTCCATATGGCCGCTGATCCCGCTTCCCAAAAAGACAGGATATGACCTGCTTTTCGTTTGTATCATGATCTGTTTCATTAAAATTCCCTCGCAAACTTTTTCATTCGTTCGACATTCTCGCGGATGAGATCCATCCGGTCTGCACCGAATTGTTCAACAACGGCATTGGCCACTTCCCATGCAACGACTGCCTCAGCGACAACGCTTGCCGCCGGAACAGCGCAGCTGTCAGAACGTTCAATGCTTGCCGAAAACGGCTCTTTTGTGTCAATATTGACGCTTTGAAGCGGTTTGTACAAAGTTGGGATCGGCTTCATCACTCCTCTGACAACAATCGGCATTCCTGTTGTCATTCCGCCTTCAAATCCGCCTAAATTATTCGTTTTGCGGTAAAAACCCTTTTCTTCGCTCCAAAGAATTTCATCGTGAACCTCGCTGCCGAATTTTCGTCCCGCTTCAAAGCCGAGTCCGAATTCAACGCCTTTAAAAGCGTTGATGCTCACGATTGCTTGAGCGATTTTCGCATCCAGCTTTTTATCCCAATGGACATAGCTCCCAACGCCCGGCGGCAATCCTTCGACAATGACTTCCACTATGCCGCCGATCGAATCGCCATTTTTTTTCGCATCATCGATCGCTTTCATCATTTTTTCAGCCGCTTCTTCATCCAAACAGCGCACAGGCGACTGTTCTGTTTTTTCTTTTAATTCATGAATGGAAGAATAGCTCGTTTTTTGCGCGCGAATGCCACCGATTTCTAAAACATGTCCGCCAACTTGAATGCCAAGTTCGGATAAAATTTTTTTTGCGACCGCCCCTGCCGCCACTCTTACGGTTGTTTCACGGGCTGAAGACCGTTCCAGCACATTGCGCATATCGCGGTGTCCATATTTAATGGCTCCTACTAAATCCGCATGTCCCGGGCGCGGTCTGGTAATTTTCCTCTTCATTTCTGATTTTTCCTCTTCGGAAATCGGTTCCGATCCCATAATTTTCGTCCAATGTTTAAAATCTTTATTCTCTACAACGAGGGCTATTGGCGACCCGAGCGTTTCACCATGGCGCACTCCGCCTACTATCTGCACCTGATCTTTTTCAATTTGCATTCTTCGACCGCGTCCATAGCCTTTTTGCCTTCTTGCCAATTCGACATTGATGTCTTCTTTTGTTAAGGGAAGCCCCGCCGGAACTCCTTCAATAATCGTTGTCAATTGTGGACCGTGGGATTCCCCAGCTGTTAAATACCTCATTCAGTCTACTCCTTCCCTTTGGCACTTTAACGCTTTTACGTAACTATACCATAAGATGATTTTTTTGAATAGAAAGTTTTTTCTTTAAGGCTGTATCCGTTTATAAAAAAACGTCTCCGCCGCCTTTAATCCATAATTCTCAGGCGAAAATATTTGTTCCGTGCTGCCGACAAACAACACCCCATGCTGTGATAAAGAATCGCTAAATTTTTTGTAAAGCTCTTTTTTGGCCTCTTCTGTAAAATAAATCAAAACATTGCGGCAAATAATTAAATCGAAATCCTTTTCAAAAGGATCTGACAGCAAATTATGTTTTTTGAAAACAACCGCTCGTTTAATTTCGTCTTTGACTTTAAAGAATGATGTTTCTTCCTGCAAAAAGTAAGCTGACTTGTAATCATTCGGCACTTCTTTTAAAGAGCGTTCCGGATATATGCCTGTTTTTGCTGTTTCAATCGCTTTTTCATCAATATCCGTAGCCAAAATATAAGCGTGATCAAGTAGTTTATGTTTCGCCAAAATCATCGCGATTGTATAAGGCTCTTCACCAGTGGAACAGGCGGCGCTCCAAACTCTTAACCGCTTATTTTTTTTGACCAGTTCAGGCAGTATGACCCTTTCAAGCACGTTCCAGCGTTGATAGTTCCGAAAAAATTCCGACACATTGATCGTCATTCGTTCCAAAAATAAACGGTATATTTGATTGTCCTGCAACATCCCTAAGTAAAATTCGCGAAATGAACGAAATCCTTTTTTTTCGTACAATGTTTTTAATCTTCGTTTCATTTGTGCTTCTTTGTATAAAGAAAGATCAATTCCACTCTTTTTTTTCACATTTTCAATAAATTCCATATAATCTTTGTCCGTCACTTTTTACCTTCCCCTATAAATTCATTTAGAAAACCCTAATCAAATCTGTGTTTGATTAGGGTTCATGAATTAATTAATAAATCCATTTATCAATTGCCCGGTTATATTCCACGAGTTCTTCAGGCTTAAAAAACAATTGAATTTCACGCTCTGCGCTTGCAGGAGAGTCTGAGCCATGAATGACGTTTTTGCCAACAGACATCCCAAAATCTCCCCGAATCGTTCCCGGAAGAGCTTCCTTCGGGTTTGTTTTGCCCATCATTTGCCGTGTTATTTCAATGGCGTTTTCACCTTGCCAAACCATTGCAAAAACCGGTCCTGATGTAATGAATTGCACCAATTCATCATAAAATGCTTTGCCTTTATGTTCTTGATAATGCTGCTCCGCCAATTGAGCCGGAATTTTCATCAACTTTGCCCCAATTAGCTTCAACCCTTTTTTTTCAAAACGGGATACGATTTCACCGATGACTTGTCTCTCGACTCCGTCTGGTTTTACCATCAAAAACGTTTTTTCCATCCACCATTCACCTCTGAACGACAATTATGTATCGGTTCTCAAAGAAAATAGTAACATTATTAAAGCGGTTACGCAATTTAAAATTTCCTTTTTCCAATATACTTTGCAATCTGATGCAGCGCTGTCCGCGCTTTTCCCCGCGGCAAATCTTCTAATATATCAAAACTTTTCTGCAAATAGCGGTTGCTGATCTCCACTGATCGCTCGATTGCTCCCGAAGCTCTAATTTCTTCAATAATCGGTTTAATTTCTTCAGAAGTTGTCTCGCTGTTGATGGACATTATTTTTTTTCTTAAATCAGGGTTTTCCATTGAAAACAAAACCGGCAACGTGATGTTTCCTTGCAGCAAATCGCTGCCAACCGGTTTGCCAAGCTGTTCTTCCGTCGAGGTGAAATCTAAAATATCATCAATGATTTGATAAGAAAGACCGACATTATAGCCGTACAAAAAAAGGCGTTTAAAAATGTACTCCGGAGCGCCTGCAGCCAGAGCGCCTAATTGGCAGCTGGCGGCTATTAATAATGCTGTTTTTCGTTTGATTCTTTTTACATATGTTCGATAAGACTGTTGATAATTGTATTTATCTCGAATTTGTTCGATTTCGCCTAAACACACTTCGATTAACGTTTTGGAAAGAACTTGATGAATCAACGGATTTTCCATTTTAGTAATAATTTCTAAAGATCGGGCAAATAAATAATCCCCGACATACATCGCGATGCGATTATCCCATTTTGACTTTACCGTCAGTTCCCCTCTCCTTAGCTCGGCATCATCCACAACATCATCATGAACGAGCGAAGCGCTGTGGATCAATTCCAAAGCGACGGCAACATGTTTAATATGATCAATATCATAATGGCCGAACATGCTTGAAAGCAACACAAAAACAGGGCGAATTCGTTTTCCCCCTGCTCGAAAAAGATGGGTTCCAGCATCACGAATTAACGGATCATTCGATTGGACGGTTGATAATAATTCGTTTTCAACGATTTCAAGATCCTTTGACAAAAAAGAATACAATGCCGTTAACTTCATTTATGTCACCTTTTTTTCTATTTCGGTTTATAGCCTAAATGCATAGCAGCCACACCGCCTGTAAACGGTTTTGCTTCGACACCCACAAATCCCGTTTCTTCGAACATTTTTTTCAATTCTTTCATTCCCGGAAAAGTACGCGCTGATTCTTGCAGCCATGAATATTCTTCATAGCTTTTGGCAAAGATCTTTCCAAACAGCGGCATAATGTAGCGAAAATAAACATAATACAGTTGTTTAAAGCCAATGAGCGTAGGCTGCGATGTCTCCAAACAAACGACCATTCCCCCTGGTTTGAGCACACGGTACATTTCCGATAATACTTGCATATAATCCGGCACATTCCTTAGACCAAATCCGATTGTTACATAATCAAATTCATCATCTGCAAACGGCAATTCCATCGCATTGCCATGGACGAACGTAATATTGGAAAGGCCTGCTTCCCGCACTTTTTTCTCCCCAATGCTTAACATGTTTTTGCTAAAATCAAGTCCGATGACGGATCCGTCTGCACCGACGGCCTTGCCGAGTGCAATTGTCCAATCGCCTGTTCCGCAGCATACATCAAGGGCGCGGGAGCTTTTTTTTACGTTCATGCGCTTCATCGTTTCCCTTCGCCAAGCAATATGGCGCTTAAAGCTGATCACAGAATTCATACGGTCATAATTATGGTAAATTTTTTCAAACACGCGGTGCACTCGTTCTTCTTTCGACTGCTGCATTCCTTATCCTTCCTCTGCTATCATATGTGTAATTTGAAGGGCACGAATCCGATCCATAATAAACTCCCTGATTGCCGGCGAATATTTTAAACTTTTATCCAATAATTTATTGATTTCATTAAAATAATGATTGCAACATTCAATGAAAGAGCCGATCAAGTCGATCGGACCTTTTGTTTTTTTTGAATAGTACTGCGATAAAATCGATGATTGGCTGCCTCGGTCAAACTTGTTTTTTTCCTCGCAAAGCCGCTTGTAAGCCAAATAAGATTTCGAAATTTCCGGCCATGTTTCAATTCGAAAATGATTGCCGAGGCGTTGGAACAATGCTGTTTCCACAATGATCAGGCTGTCGATCATCTCATCAACAGATTGATAACTCTTGTTGTAAAGGAAAATTTTTTGCTCGTTGATCTCTCTGATGGCTGTTGCCAATGTGTTGACTAATTTTACATTGTTCATATGCGATAGAATGTAATAATAAAGTCCGCTGTAATAATCCCCCGCAATGACATTTAATTGCCTTTCCACAAACAGGTTCCGGCTGCCGGTTTCCACATTGGAAACCAAATCATGGGTATCAAGGGCTGTTTGGACAAGCATAGCTGTTAAAACGTATTTTTCTTTTTCATCACTTGATATTCCAGCTTCTTCGAATAGCGCATAAAATAAAAACAATTTATCTTCATCAATGACAGGTTTTTGAATATATTGCTCTAATATAGGATGTGAACAATAATCTTCCAATGATCGTTTGAAATGCTCCAGTTGTTGAGAAATTTCTTTCATAGCACCACCCTTGTCCCCAACCTTTCAGGCTGATTAACTAGCAGTTATAAATTATATTATATCATAACATTTTTTCTGAATTCATTATAAGTTGTCAAAAACAAAAGCAGGGAATTCCTGCTTACTTCCTCGTGTCGCTTTCAATTTCTCCATTGCTCGTTTGAATGATCGCCTTTCCCCTTACTTTAATAGCCGATGTGTGTTCCGTAAATTGCGCGATCATCACTTCCCCTTTATCCAGTTTTTCTGAATGGTGAAACCGTGTATCAGATCCGCGAGTTAATCCGATTACATTGACACCGTCTTCCAAGGCTTTAATGACGACATAATCGCTTTGCAGCTGATTCATCACTTAAACACCTACCTGCCATTTACTGATTTATTAGTGATAACACTTCATTTCTGGCGGCTGCATCACGTAAAAAACAGCCCCGAACGGAAGATGTAACGGTTTTGGAACCAGGTTTTTTAACGCCCCGCATGGTCATGCACATATGCTCCGCTTCCACAATCACCATGACGCCATGTGGATCCAATGATTCAACGATGCTGTCGGCAATCGTCGATGTAATCCGTTCTTGCAGCTGCGGTCTTCTTGCAACAGCTTCCACAGCCCTAGCCAACTTGCTTAAACCTGTGACTTTTCCGCCTTTAGGTATGTATGCGACATGAGCCTTTCCAAAGAATGGAACAAGATGATGTTCGCACATTGAATAAAACGGTATATCCTTTACGA
This sequence comes from Aeribacillus sp. JST-2, assembly GCF_056032925.1. NCBI lineage: Bacteria > Bacillati > Bacillota > Bacilli > Caryophanales > Bacillaceae > Aeribacillus > Aeribacillus sp. JST-2. Next base: position 86,493 of record NZ_JBVVUU010000011.1, on the reverse strand, counting down.
GAACAAGTTCTTCATGATCTTCACCGAAAACGGTTTGAAAATATTCTTTTGGATCTTGTCGCATTCCTGAAAAAACTTCTTCATACATTTTTGCGACACGTTTCGGAGTATCTACTAATCCTTCTCTGTTCGGGTCTTCCCCAATTGCCTCAAGAATCAATCGTACTGCATGCTCAATTTGTTTTTTATTTATTTCATTTGCCATAAATCGGTTCCTCCTATACAGACCAACACTTATTCCGATTTTAACACAAGTATTTCATGGAAAGCAAAAAATAAACGAATGACGTATGTGTCAAGTTTTTCTCGAGAGTGTGGTTAGCCCAAGGGTTTAGGCACTCTCTTTTTGTACGCTGTTTCTTGCTGCGGCGCTAACGCTTGGTTCCCTGTCAGTTCTCATCACGTTCTGACGAACCTGCCGAAAACAAGGTTAGGTGGATTTAACGAAAACTCTTCACTAACTGCCCAATGGCGGCAGAAAGGCGAATCGTATTGTTTTTCAAGCCAATGGAGGGACGAGCCTTTTCACGCAAAATCTGTGCCAGCTTGATGGCCTTCTTTCCTTCACGCTGCTTTCGGACACTGCGGTGTTGGTGTTTGAGATACACTTCTCGTAATGTGATATTGAGAATCCCTTGTTTCACCTTGACCATAGCCTCACCGCCTTCGGTACTCCAATGCATGCCACGCTTTTTCATGCGAAATGAAATATGGCGCTGATTGGATTCCATCTTTCCAAAGTTCCGCACATTCTTTGGAAGATGTTCGACCCGTTCCCACCAATCCAAAATACGCTCCCAATTGACCAAGAGATAGTATCCCACATATGGAGAAATTAGCGGCTTCTAACTTACCAAAACGTAAGAGAGTGATGGCGGATGCATGATATGGCAGTGAAGAAACTATGTATATGCGGTGGGGGATGGGAAAGATCCTCGGTTTGAGTTTCTGATTCCTTATGAGAGCTATGGAAAAGAACAAACACGTAAATACTAAAAAGGCCAAAAACTGGATCTATTGTGAAGGATGATTGTTTTATTTGCCCGAATGGAAGGAGAGGATCATTTATAAAATACCAGTACAAAAAGAATCCGTTGGCTATGAGCAAGCTTCAACATATACGAAGGTGAAGATTGTACAGATTGCCCATTGAAAACGCAACCGGCAAGTTCACTGGAATACGATTTTCGAAGAAATGAAAGCAAAGGCAAAAACGCCCTTGAATGCGAGGAGAAAGCTGCGATCTACTCTCAACGTAAAGTTGAAGCAGAAAGTGTGTTCGGTCACATCGAGCGCAATCGATGTTTCCGCAGATTTTCATTGCGGGGTCTCGACAAGGTAAACGTTGAGTTTGGAATTGTGGCTGTAGCCCACAACAACTGAAAAGTAGCCGGCATCCGACAGCTGCTTTCAGAGAAAATACGAAAAAACACAAAGGCAAGTGGAGAAAAACTGATCGTTTTTCCCCACTTGCTCATTTTTTGGGACTAATCAGACAGCCCCTTCTGTGAAGAAATGCAGCATATGTAGTGCTGTCCATTCCTTTACTCAATTTTTACTTTCCAGCTACTGCGTCTTTCAAAGCTTTGCCAGGCTTGAAAGCAGGCACTTTGCTCGCTGGTATTTCAATTTCTTCACCAGTTTGTGGATTACGTCCTTTTCGTGCAGCACGTTCACGAACTTCAAAGTTACCAAAACCGATGAGTTGAACTTTGTCACCTTTTTTCAAAGATTCTAAAATTGTATCAAAAACAGCATCAACAGCTTTTGTTGCGTCTTTTTTAGATAACTCGCTTGCTTCAGCAACAGCATTGATTAATTCTGTCTTGTTCATCATGTTTCACCTCCTCCCAAAAAATCTCAGCATAAATACAGTCTATATACATTTCTTCACAGTTTTCAAGAAGTCTATACATATTCGGATATGAAAATTGGTGACTAGCTTATCATAAATGAAAAAGGTGCTTCATTTCAATATTTTTCTTCAACTTTTAAGGTACCTCAAGCCTATTAAGAGAAGATTTTCTGTAAAAAGATTATCATAACAATAATGGCAGAATCAAGCACAATTCTATTAAATCGACCGATTTTCTTATATGGAATTTTACCGATGAAAAAAACAAAAAAGGGAGACCGCCAATTAGCCTTCCCCCAATAGATTAAAAACGGAGTTCCCACATGTTGCCGTCTTCAAAGCGGTAAATTTTTTTTCTGGATTTATGCTTTGTATCTTTTCGTTCTCTGCTTCTATGTCTGCTGCTTCTGCATGAATGCATGCTGCTTCTCCTTCTGTGCGTATCCTTTGTGCAATGACTTCTTTTCCCGCTTGATCTGCTTCTGCACGTACACTTGCTGCTTCTCTTTCTTCCGCTCCTTCTGTGCGTATCCTTTGTGCAATGGCTTCTTTTCCAGCTTGATCTGCTTCTGCACGTACACTTGCTGCTTCTTTTTCTTCCGCTCCTTTTGTGCGTATCCTTTGTGCAATGGCTTCTTTTCCAGCTTGATCTGCTTCTGCATGTATGCTTGCTGCTTCTTTTTCTTCCGCTCCTTTTGTGCGTATCCTTTGTGCAATGGCTTCTTTTTCCACTTGATCTGCTTCTGCACGTACACTTGCTGCTTCTTTTTCTTCCGCTCCTTTTGTGTGAATCCTTGCTATGGCTTCTTTTCCCGCTTGATCTGCTTCTGCATGAACGGCTGCCTCCATGATGTTTTCTTGAATCGCCTGTTTTTTTCTTGCCGGAGCTTCTTTTATTCTTGGATCTTCCCTTCCTTCCCTCAGGTTCTTGGAAATAAAAATGCATCAGTCCTTTTTGTTTCCCGCTATGAAACGCATCAGCAATTGCCTCTTTGGAAATCACAGTTATCTCCCCTTCTTTTTTTGTATAGCATACGTTTTTTTTTCTGGATTGCTTGGATTTTTTACCCAATAAAAAAATTGTTTATGTGCGGATGGTGGCAAGTTTTTTTCTCCTTCATACTAATAAAGTGAAAATGATGAAAAGAGGTGCAAAATCATTAGATATGGAAGAAATCTCTTTATTTATTCATCCGAAAGATCTGCTCTACTTGAAACAAAACAAGTGGGATGACAATGGAGTACCTGGGGTCATTCGCATGGATAAGAAAAAAATACAAGCAGATGTTATGTACCGAGGTTCACATACAAGAAAGGCAAAAAAAAAATCATATTTTATTCAATATGTTCGCCCTTCCACTTACAAGCATGAAAAGGAATTCCATCTAAATGCAGAATATTTTGACCCTTCCATGATCCGCAATAAACTGTCCTTTTATTTTTTTGAAAAAATCGGCGTACTCGCGCCTGAAGCCCGATATACTTTTCTTTCGATTAACGGTGTCCCACAAGGAATCTATTTGCGCCTTGAATCAGTAAATGATGATTTTTTGAAAAAAAGACAGCTGCCGAAAGGCGCTATCTTCTACGCAGTAGATGGCGACGCAAATTTTTCCTTGTACAGTGATTTGGATCAAACAGTGAAAAAAAGTTTAACACAAGGTTACGAATTAAAATACGGAAAAGAAGAACATTTTGATCGGCTCGAACAATTTATTTTTTTTATAAATACCGCAAGCCGCGCGCAATTTGCTCAGGAAATCAAACATTTTCTTGATGTAGAACAATATTTAAAATGGCTGGCCGGCGTCATCTGCACACAAAACTATGACGGTTTTGTCCACAATTACGCACTTTATTTAAATGAAAAGACGAACCTTTTTTCCATTTTGCCGTGGGATTATGACGCCACTTGGGGTATTGACGTTCACGGCGAAGCGATGGAGCACGATTACGTTCGAGTTGAAGGATTTAATACGTTGACGGCTAGGCTCATCGACATTCCCCGGTATAAAAAGCTGTACAAAGAGATCTTACAAGAAACCATCAGCCGTTATTTCACAGAAAACGAGTTAAAAGAAGTTGTATTTGCTTACTTCGAACAGGTTCGTCAATATATCAAGAAAGACCCCTTTTACCGATACCCTCTTAACCAATTTGAAGAAGAACCATCAAAAATTTTTGATTTTATCGCAAAAAGAAAAAAATTTATTGCTTTACATCTCGCTTTTTGAATCTGGGCGAATGATTGTTTTTTAGGAATTGGGTATATTTTCTGTCTCTTTCTCGATCCATGACACGTATAAATACACTATAAATGACCTGTATGGTTAAATGCTAGGGGAGGAAAAGTAATGGCTACGACAATCGAAAATTTTCACGTATACTTGAAATCTCTCGTCGGAAAAATGATTAAGGTAAATAGAGGAGGTCCTGAAAGCAAAAGCGGGCAATTGCTTGCCGTCAAATCCGATTTTTTAGTTCTTTATGTGACAGACACTGAAAGCGTCGTGTATTATCAACTGAAGCATATTCGCAGCATTACCGAAAACTCAAAAATACAGTCAAGACCGCACACGATGTTCAGCGACTTCATCGAAAACCTGCGGAAAGTAAATAGTTTCTACCGGTTAATGAAATTTTTTCAAAACGAGACCATTCAACTTAACCAGGGCGGACCAGAAGTTTTGAGCGGCAAACTGTTGGATGTGACAAACCATTATGCCGTTCTCTACAGTGGAGGGAAAGTCGTCTATGTCAATTTGGAACATATTAAAAGCTTTTCACCTAAAGAGGAAAGACAAACAAGCGATGAGAAAAAGGAAGATTCCGTTCGTTATGTAAAGGTGAATTCATTTGATGAAATCCTCAATTATTTTCTCCATCAATGGGTTTCAATAAACGGCGGGGGTCCGGAAGCGCTAGAAGGCGTTTTATCATACAACGGCAATGGTACATTTATTTTAATTAACAAGGAAGAGGTCATCCGCATCCAACCTTTTCATGTCAGAAGCATTTTTGGAGGAGCAAGAAAACAACAAGATCAGAAAAGCAGCTCCAAAACAGATAAGAAAACCGGTGAGAGAAAAGGGGAAGAAGATGAGGTCAGCGATGACGATGATCATCGAACAGACAAATATAAAGGCAGGTGCTCGGAACATAAAACAAGTTCGAAATTCACTGGGACTTCAAAGACAAGGAAAAGAGAACGTGACGTCAGCCCGAAATCCACCCGTTCTTCAAAATATCAAACAGATCATGATGTTAGATGGAAATCCCGTAACGAGGAAGTTGTCAAATCCGTTCACTACCGCTGGAAAGGTTAACCTCCTCTTTTTTGAAACAGCCGTTTAACAAAAGGAGGTGCTGCTATTGAGGTTTGCTAATTTACTAAAAGAGCAAGTAAAAACTGAATTAAGCGGAAAAAAAGAAATTACCGGCATTTTAATTGATGAAGGATTAGATGTGGTGGTCATTTACGACGGTTATAAATATTTTTATATTCCGCTCCTTCATATTCACAAATTAGAAAAGGATTTTGACGAAAAACACATTGCAAGCGACAAAAATGCTGCACAATTAATGTTTCTTGAAGAAGAAGCCATTTCCTATCGAAAAATTTTGCTGAATGCAAAAGGAACTTTCATCGAAATATATGTAACCGGAAATAAGTCGCTGCACGGCTATATTACTTCGGTATTAACAGATTATTTCGTTTTTTATTCTCCTGTTTTTAAAAATGTGTTTGTGTCTTTTCATCATTTAAAATGGCTGATTCCTTATCATAACATGAAAACGCCTTATTCATTAAACGAGCATGAATTGCCAGTCGTTCCCCCCGGTTTTTCCCTACAACGCACTTTTGAAGAACAATTAAGAAAGTTTATTGATAAACTGGTCGTTTTTGATCTTGGGGAAACAAACGAAAAAATCGGGGTTATCAAATCCATTCAGCATAATTTCGTTGAATTAGTAACAGCTGAAGGGCAAAAAGTATTTTTGAAAATTTCCCATATTAAAACAGTGCATGTCCCATAAGATTCATTTAAAAAATGGGGATTTTCACCCCATTTTTTAAATGAACAGGAACTGAATCCAAACATATAAAACGGTTAATGTGAAAAAAAGTGTCGGCGGAATCACAATCATTGTCACATTCACATACTTAGCCCAGCTGATTTTCACGCCATTTTCCTTCAAAATATGCATCCAAATCAAAGTGGCCAACGTTCCGATCGGCAATATGAGCGAGCCGATATCACTGCCGATAATGCTAGCTAAATAGGCTGTCTTTAACATCATATCGTTCAACCCGGCATTTGTCAGCACCATTGTCCCAATCATTAATGCAGGGTGGTTGTTAAAAACGTTTGACAACGCTGAGAGCACGCTGCCAGTCCAAAATATCGCGCTTGCCTCTTCTTCCATAAACGGTTTTAGCAGATCAACGAAAAAGGTGACGAAACCGATATTCTTCAAACTGTAAACGATAATATACATTGAAAAAGCAAACAGAAACACAAACCAAGGAGCTTTTATTAAAACATCGATCGGACTTAAGGAAAACTTTTTCCATCGAACGGTCAACAGCACGATTGATCCTAAAATGGCTACAAGCCATATTGGAATTTCGAAAAAAGACGCTAAAAAGAGGCTGATTCTCACTAAAATAACAAACAACAGCATTTTCAGCATAAACGCTGATTGTTTTTTTATTACATCTGCAGGCAATTTTGACTTTAAAGGATGATAATGTTGGATGAAAACATCTTCGTTTTTGGCTATTTTTTTAATATTCTTCGGAATATCTTTGTAAAAAAGCAGAAACAGCAAAATGACCATAAACAACAATCCAATAAATGCTGGGATAAACATCATGGCTGTTTGCTCATATAAATCCATTTCAATCATTTTTAGCGAAATTAAGTTGACGATATTGCTAACCCCGACTGCTGCACTTGACGCCGTTGCCACGAGCGCACCGCTTATAAGATAGGGAATTTTTTCATGATGTTTTAGATGAAGGTGATGAAGAAGAATAATTAAAATGGGGGTTGTAATTAAAATGCTTCCGTCATTATTAAACAAGATCGTCATTAAGAAGCACAGGAGATTTGTATACCAAAATAAACGAATGCCCGATCCGTTTGCCCGATATGCTAATTGATGCGCACACCATTGAAAAAAACGAAAGCTTTCCAAAACGATTGCCATGACGATTGTTGCAATGATCGTTAGAGAAGCTTCAGCAACTTTCGAAAAAATTTCTGTTAAATCCGCCAGACTTATTCCACCGATGAGCACAATGATCATCGCTCCGGCCGAAGCCGGTATTGCTTCATTGATATTTCGCGGCCGCCAAAAAATCATGATCATTGTCATGAAAAACACGAACAAAACCAAAGTTTCAAGGTTCCATTGCAAGTTATTCCCCTCTTCCTTTCCCTCTTTCCCCTTTCCGGCTTCTATCCCTCCTCACCACCTGTACTCTATAAATATGTGTCTAACAAAAAATATGCTATCCTCAAACGCCCCATTTTCTATTAAATCCGCAAAAATCTATCAACCAATATCTCGTGTCCAAACTTAAAATTGTCAAAAAAAAATAAAGGCCAAAAACGGTTGTTTTCGACCTTTCGCAATGTTACAAGATAATAGCTATTAATCCGCCGGAGCCCTCGTTTATGATTCTTTCTAACGTTTCTTTCAATTTATAGCGGGCATTTTCAGGCATTAAAGATAATTTGGCTTGTATTCCTTCCCTGACAATCGAGCTTAAGCTTCTGCCAAAAATATCGGAGTTCCAAATGGAAAGCGGATCTTCCTCAAAATCCTGCATTAAATAACGGACAAGCTCTTCGCTTTGCTTCTCGGTGCCGATGATGGGCGCAAACTCCGATTCCACATCCACTTTAATCATATGGATGGATGGCGCAACAGCTTTCAAACGGACGCCAAATCTGGAACCTTGCCGGATTATTTCCGGTTCATCCAAACTCATATCGGATAGCGAAGGTGCTGCGATTCCGTATCCGGTTTGCTTCACCATTTTTAATGCATCCGCCACCTGATCATATTCGGCCTTCGCATTAGCGAAGTTTTGCATAAGCTCTAACAGGTGGTCTTTTCCGCGGATTTCAACTCCGACAATTTCCTTTAAAATGTTGTCGTACAGCTCATCCGGAGCATATAAATCAATTTCGGCAATTCCTTGCCCCATCTGAATTCCTGCAAGGCCTGCCCTTTCAATATATTCGTATTCACCGAACTGCTGAACGACTTGATTGACATCACGCAATCGCTTGATGTCTTTGACCGTCTCCTTGACCGTTTCTTGATAGCTGATCCGAAGCCAGTGATCTTCCTTTAACACCATCACCCAGCTCGGCAAATTTACATTAACTTCTAATACCGGAAACTCGTAAAGCGCTTCTCTCATCACATTGATAACATCCGTTTCCCTCATGCTCTCCACACTAATGGCCAACACCGGTATGTCATATTTTTCATTTAATTCTTTCCTTAAAGCTTCTGTATCAGGATGGTGCGGATGAACGGAATTAATGATCATAATAAACGGTTTTCCGACTTCTTTCAGTTCGTTAATGACCCTTTCTTCCGCTTCCACATAGTCCTCCCTCGGAATCTCCCCTATGGAACCGTCCGTTGTGACAACGACACCGATTGTAGAATGATCTTGGATCACCTTTCTTGTGCCAATCTCCGCCGCCTCATGAAACGGTATCGGTTCTTCATACCAAGGCGTATTAATCATTCTCGGTCCATTTTCGTCTTCATATCCTTTTGCACCAGGCACCGTATATCCAACGCAATCAACCAATCGTATATTGACATCAAGTCCTTCATCAACATGGACTGTGACCGCTTGATTCGGGACAAATTTCGGTTCTGTCGTCATGATGGTTCTGCCTGCTGCGCTTTGAGGGAGTTCGTCTTGAGCGCGTGCTTTATCTGCTTCATTTTCAATGTTTGGGAGAACGACGAGTTCCATAAATTTTTTTATGAATGTGGATTTGCCTGTTCGAACTGCGCCAACAACACCTAGATAAATATCGCCGCCAGTTCGCTCTGCGATATCTTTGAAAATATCTACCTTTTCCAAGTGATCCCCTCCCGACTTTCGAGTCTTGGATAACTATCAATCAATTCACAATATCAACACAGTATATGTTTATGATGTTGTCCTATCCGGTTATGACAAAAAGTATGAAATTTTCTGCAAAAAAGAAAAGAACCTTTCTCTTAAACATTGTATTGCTTAAGAAAAAGGTTCATGACTTATTTTGTTAAAAAAACCGGTTCATTTTTTTCATTAATTGTATAAGGCAAAGAAAACGCAGGAACAAAGGGGGAATCTTGAACTAATAGTTTTCGAATATCTTCCCCTTGCTTCACATTTCCGGCCGATTTCTTTAGCGCTCGGTATAAATCAATGCGATAGTCTACATAAACTTCCCCATCAGTGCCGATGATAAGCGGGAGATTCTCTCCGGAATATGGGCTTGTCACATGGGGAGGGGCTTTTAATCCAAGCTTTTTATAATTTAAAGTAAAAACATTTTTGCCGACTTGTTCATCATAAGGTGGATATTTATGGGCGCTGATTCTCATTTTTAATTCCCGAATTGCTTCAGCCATTCTTAAATCAATCAATTTTACAGTCGGTTTTTTTTCGACATCGACTAATACATATAAATAAATCCCGCCATTTTCAAAAGCCGATCCCGGAGGTTCTGGCAAATATTCAGGAATTAATAGATTAAAATCAATCGGGTATTTTTCATAAATAGGCGTCGATTGATCCCGTGTTTTGATCGGAAGCAGCCCTCCGCTGTCCTCACGGTACTGATCAATGGCCTTTTGAACCGAGTCGATTTGCGCTTCATAAGGAATTTTGTTTTTTTGCAAACGATCTTCCGGATATAAACAGCCTGATAAAATGAAGAGAAACATGATGGGAATAAAAAATTTTATGTTTTTCATCATCCAACTTCCTTCTATTAATCACTGGTTGGTCCTGATAGCACAACAAAAAAGATAATGATTCCTGCTAAAATCATAAAAAAATACGCAATGGTTGTAAAGATCGCTTTTAAAAATCCTTTTAATTTATAACGGCTTAAATAGATTGAAAACACGGCAATAAACATAAAGACCATCGAGGCAATGGCGATCCACATTTTCATTAAACCTTCGGACATCGATGTTCACTCCTTCTCTTTCATCATCCATTTTAACACACGTTGCTATTTGCGGGAACGATTACAAGAAAAAAGCACTGAAGCAAATACTCGCGTACGCTTCAATGCTCACATTTGGCTGCGGTTTTCTAATATGTTAATAAGATCCTCCATTTCATGCTTTTTTTCTCTCGACATTAACGCTTCCACTGCTGCTTTCGGATCTTGGCCTTGAAACAGCACTTTGTAAAGAATAGCAGTGATCGGCATTTTGACTGAATATTTCTCTGAAAGCTGTTTGGCTGCTTTTGTTGTTCTGACTCCTTCTACAGCCATTCCCATGCTTTGAAGAACATCGTCTAGTTTTTTCCCTTTTCCAAGCATATGGCCCGCCCGCCAGTTGCGCGAGTGCACGCTCGTACAAGTTACAATTAAATCCCCTATTCCGGCAAGTCCAGAAAATGTCAATGGATTTGCCCCCATTTTGCATCCAAGTCGTGCGATTTCGGCAAGTCCTCTTGTGATCAAAGCTGCTTTCGCATTATCTCCATAGCCAAGCCCATCGCTGATTCCGGCCGCCAGCGCTATAATGTTTTTCAATGCGCCGCCGACCTCCACCCCAATTACATCGGGATTCGTATAAACGCGAAAATAATGGTTCATAAATACATTTTGGACAAACTGAGCTGCTTCCATGTTTTTGCTGGCGGAAGTGACGGTCGTCGGATGCCTTAACGACACTTCTTCTGCATGGCTCGGCCCTGAAAGGACAACAACATCTTGCAGGAGATGCTTTGGCATCTCCTCCTCAATAATTTCGGAGATTCGCATTAATGTGCCAGGTTCAATCCCTTTTGAAACATGAACGATCAGAACAGGTTCTTCTAAAGTTTCTTTCAATTGTCCAAGAACTTCGCGAACAGCTTTTGTCGGAACTGCTAAAACAATGACACGAACGTCTTTGACCGCTTCTTGAAGAGAATGATAGCCGTTCAAATTTTCGGGCAACATAATATTTGGCAAATACCGTTCATTCTGCTTCGTAAGGTTTATCGCATCGATATGCTCTTTTCTGTGGCCCCAAAGATGCACTTTATGGCCGTTATCGCTCAAGACGATCCCAAGCGCTGTCCCCCAGCTTCCTGCACCCAGTATCGCTACCTTCTCCAACATTTCCACTTCCTTTAAACTTTAAATTTATCTTATTTTCGTTTTCTTGGCAAAATTTTGATAGGAGTTCCTTCGAACCCAAATGCATCGCGGATCCGGTTTTCCAAAAAACGCTCATATGAAAAGTGAAGCAGTTCAGGATCATTGACAAAAATCACAAATGTCGGCGGTTTTACAGCTACTTGTGTTGCATAATAAATTTTCAGCCTCGTCCCGCGGTCAGTCGGCGTTGGATTCATTGCCACCGCATCCATAATCACATCATTCAACACGTTCGTCTTCACGCGCATCGCATGGTTCTCACTGACCAAAATAATTTTCGGCATCAACGTATGAAGCCGTTTTTTTGTTTTCGCTGACAAAAAAACGATGGGAGCATAGTCTAAAAACAAAAACTCGTCCCGTATGTTTTTTTCAAATTCCCTCATCGTTTTTTCATCTTTTTCGACTGCATCCCACTTATTGACGACAATTACAATCGCCTTGCCTGCTTCATGGGCGTAGCCGGCAATTCGTTTATCTTGTTCAATTATCCCTTCTTCCGCATTTAAAACGACCAGTACTACGTCCGAATTTTCAATCGCTTTCAACGCCCGCAAAACGCTGTATTTTTCGGTATTCTCGTAAACTTTTCCTTTTTTCCTGATGCCTGCCGTGTCGATGATGACAAATTCCTGCTTATTATAAGTAAATTTGGTATCAACTGCATCCCTTGTCGTACCGGCAACGTCACTTACAATAACTCGTTCCTCCCCTAAAATGGCATTGACAAGGGACGATTTTCCGACATTTGGCCTACCGATTAAAGAAAATTTAATGATGTTCTCATCATCATATTCCTCTGCCGGTTTCTTAAAATGCTTGCAAACCGCATCTAAAAGATCCCCTAAACCGAGACCGTGCGTTCCCGAGATCGGATACGGTTCGCCAAACCCGAGCGAATAAAATTCATAAATATTTTCCCGCATATCAGGGTTGTCGATTTTATTGACGGCAAGAACCACCGGTTTGTTTGAACGGTATAATATTTTGGCCACTTCTTCGTCGGCAGCTGTAACCCCTTCCTTACCGTTCGTCAAAAATATGATAACATCCGCCTCGTCAATAGCGATTTCCGCCTGGTGACGGATTTGGGCAAGAAACGGTTCATCGCCGATTTCAATTCCGCCAGTATCAATTAAATGGAATTGGTGATGTAACCACTCGCAAGATGCATAAATGCGGTCGCGAGTCACACCCGGCACATCTTCGACAATCGAAACTCGCTCGCCCACAATACGGTTAAAAATCGTCGATTTCCCAACATTTGGCCTACCGACAATTGCCACAACAGGTTTTGGCATATTGAAACTTCCTTTCTATCAAAAACTCATCCCAACTCCTTCATCATTTTTCAACGATAAAGGAGATGAACAAGCAAAAATATTCCACATTTTCTGTCCGGAGCAACCGATAAAATTTTTCGAGATTTTTTTCAACTTCCCTATTATATAGCAGTTTTTCAAACAGGACAACTTCATTCAAAATGTTTCACAATGATATACATGTCCTCACTAATCGAGTGGGCAATTCCATCTAATATGGCTTCTAAATTTTTGGCGATCAAATCCATCTCGTTTTGATGTTCACAAAGAAAAACGGGCGCTCCGCCGCCTTGCACCTTCGTTTTGTTCGTTGTAATGACCGCTAATATCGATTTTTCCAAAATCATCGTTTTTTCTCACCTTCCTTATTGGCCTTCGATTCAGTCGGCATACGAATGGCATTTTCCAGCGCCGGCACATTGCCAATCACCTTTACGGCAATGTCTTTATTTGGATATTGAGGAAGCACAAAAACACCTACTCTTCCGTCTTCAAGATCCCTTTTCGCCAACGGAACTAATGATGGTTCACCTGTATCCCGATAAACGCCGAGCGCCGTGGAAACATCATGGAGAATAGCTTGGCGCTGGCCAATATTAGCAATGGTTGTTCTTGCGTTAAATGTTTTTGGCTTCAAAATGAACCCCATGCCGTATTTTAAAACGAGTTCACGCTTTTCCGGAATACCGATGTTCATGATGTAAATATCATCGACATACAAGCCCGCCCCCTCAAAATGCGGTTTTGCATACTGAATCTCAACAATATCTTTTAATGTGCTTCCAGACATTAATATTCTTGCAACAATGAAACAAATAATTGTTACGACAAAAGCTGCCCAAAACCCGAAAATTAAATAGGTTAGAGTTACCGACAATGAAGTTAAAATCACCAAATAATTCCGACTCTCAAACGCAACGGCAATTCCTTCAATATATGTGCTGCCTCTTGGCACAAGCTCGTACCGATCAAGCTCCGTCAACGTATTTCTCTCCATATTGCGCACTTCGCGAAATTGCGATGCCGCCAGCGTTAAAAAGGTGATGGCCGTAAATTCTTTTTCCATAATAGCCGGTACTGCGATCGTGCCCAGCCCCGCAGCGATAAATCCTAAAGCAATGTGAATGATTTTCCCATGTAAATACGTGGGATATTGGCGATAATCCGTTCTGAGCATATATAGCCGCGCCAAAACACCGGTGACCATTCCGTATAAAATCGGGAATGTATATTCATTCATACTCGTGTTTCTCCTTTACGTTTTTTTTCACATAAAATTCCAGTGCTGCCGCAATGGATTTCATCAGAAACCACAACAACAAACAAAACAGCCCCATTGTTAAAAGATCAAGAAATGACGGATCGCCGATGATGACAGGACGATGGAAGGATGAAACGGTGAGGGAAAAGACGATTTCTCCGTAGCAGCAGCCGAGAATGAGATAAGATGCACCAACTGCCACTTCTTTGCTAAAGCAAACAGCTAGAAAGCAGCAAAGAAAAGACAAAATCATGGAGACATCGATGACAAACCATACCGGATCAATGAGATGAACCAATTTGACTCCTGCATAAGCAATAGCAATGATTAAAACGGCCATTGCCGAATAAAGGAGATGTTTTTTTTGACGCAGCAAACAAACCCCCAGCATGACAAATAGTAGAAACGCCAAACCAATTCGAAAAAATGGCAAATGAATAAAAACCGCGCTAACCGAAAGATCGGCCAATATAAAAAATGAAAGCAAAAAACGTTCATTCGTCTTTGGAAAAAAAAACGTCAAAATGAGCCAAAAGCTCCACATCAACCAATAATAAATGTAACCTTCCATTCTCATCCTCCTACTATTTTCATTATGGGAATTTTTTATAAGAATTAATCATTTGCTTGGCAGGCTTTTGAAAAATGAACAACAGCTGCAATCGAAATAACGGATGAAAATAAGATGAGGGGATTGCGGTTCATTTGCCCAATAAAAAAAGACAGCATCTTTTGCTGTCTCCTCATGAAAAAGGGGGGCTATTCCGGCAATTTTGCAACAAGCCCTCTTCTTTATTTTAATTTATTTAATTGATCGCCAATAACTTCCCCTAATTGAAAACCGCTTGATTCTTCCTTGGCACGATACTGCCATAAATCGTCGCTGCTCGATGAATTTTCGCTTTCTTCTAATTCCTTCATCGAAAGCGATATGCGTTTTTCTGCCTCATTGACATCCAAAACTTTGACTTGGACTTTCTGGCCTTCTTCCAATACTTCATGGGGGGTGCCGATATGTTTTTTAGAAATCTGTGAAATATGAACAAGCCCTTCTACTCCAGGGAAAATTTCAACAAAAGCACCGAATGTGACGAGACGCTTCACGGTTCCGCTCACAACATCTCCCGGTTTAATTTTTTCTGATATATTTTCCCATGGGCCAGGCAGCGTTTCCTTAATGGATAAAGAAACACGTTCATTGTCACGATCTACGGCCAACACTTTTACTTTGACTTTTTCTCCTTCTTGGAGAACGTCTGACGGTTTGTCGACATGGGCATGAGATAGCTGGGATATATGGACAAGGCCGTCAATGCCTCCGATATCGACAAAAGCCCCAAAGCTTGCCAGACGTTGAACTGTGCCTTCCAATACATCACCCGGTTGGATCGATTGCAAAACCTGTTGTTTTTTCTCTTCCTGTTCTTTTTCAATGACTGCACGATGAGACAAAATAACGCGGTTTTTCTCTTGATCGAGCTCAACGACCATCAATTTTAACGTTTTTCCTTTATAATCAGAAAAATCTTCCACATAATGCGCTTCAACCAATGAAGCAGGAATGAATCCGCGAACTCCTAAATCAACGACTAAGCCGCCTTTGACGACATCTTTCACTTCTGCTTCAAACACTTCTTTATTTGCAAATTTTTTCTCCAATTCCTCCCATGCTTTTTTGGCAGCCACTTTGCTCTTAGATAAAATGATTGCGTCTTCTTCCACTTTTATCACTTCAAGCTCAAGTTCATCATGTTCCTTTACGACATCTGAAGCTTTTTCAATATGAAGACTGGATAATTCGCTTATCGGAATGATGCCCATTTGTTTGCAGTTCACAATATCAACGATTACTTGCTTTTCCTCCACTTTTGTTACTGTCGCTTGAACAACATCGCCTACATCAGGCACAAAAACATCGCCTTGGTTCAAATCCTCTACCATACCATATACCTCCTTGGTCAAGCCATGACAACTCAACTAAAATATGTACCATTCTATCTAGAGGAAGCCATCCCTCGCTAAATAGAATGAAAAATATCTCTTTTCTATAAGTTCTAACAAAAAATTCCGTTTGTCAAGTTAAAACGTTTTATGACCGATATTTTTCAAGCAATTTTTCGATTTCTTCCATAATCAAATTCGTTGCTTCTTCAGCAGACCGCTTTTGCTTACGGTATTCCGTAAAATCGATCGGTGACCCGAAAACGATTTTCGTTCTTCGGAACGGCCTATAAGCGCCAATGACCGCGCAAGGCAACACTTTGCATTCGCTTCTCAGGGCAAAAAAACCTGCGCCTGCCAATCCTTTTCTCAGCTTTCCGGTCTTGTTTCTCGTTCCTTCAGGAAAAATGGCTAAAACTTCTCCTTCTTTCAATATTTTCAGCCCAGTCCTTAAAGCTTCACGATCGGAAAAGCCTCTTTTTACAGGAAACGCGCCAAGTATTCGGATCAGCCTGCTGAAAACCGGAATCTTGAACAGCTCTTCTTTTGCCATGAATCGAAGCTGCCTAGGCGCCATTATTCCAATCGCCGGAGGATCCAAGTTGTCGATATGATTGGAACAAAGGAGAACAGCTCCTTCCATTGGAAAATTCTCTTTCCCAATGGCTTTTATTCGGAATAAAGGTTTGAAAATGCAATAAACAATAAACCTCGCAAATTGATAAAATCGCCCCATTTTTACAGCCTTTCTTTTACTAAGTCTTTAATTTTTTCCACTACTTCTTTTATATTCAATGAAGTTGTATCGATTTCGATTGCATCGGGAGCCTTCACCAGCGGAGCTGTTGCTCTTGTCGAGTCGAGCTTATCCCTTTCTTCAATCTCTTCTTTTAACTTCTCCAAATCGGAAGGGAATCCTTTTTTTAAATTTTCTTCATGTCTTCTTTTCGCCCGTTCTTCGACGGAAGCCTTTAAAAATATTTTCAGTTCAGCGTTCGGCAGGACATGTGTGCCGATATCACGGCCGTCCATCACAACACCGCCGTTTCCGGCAAGCACCCGCTGCCTTCTAACCATTTCCTCCCGCACTTTCGGATGTTTGGAAACTGTCGATACATTGTTTGTCACCTCAATGGAGCGGATCGATGTTGTCACATCCTCGCCGTTTACAAGCACCTTTTGTCCTTCTCCGTCAGGCTTCAGTTCAATCGTTAGTTGGGACAAAAGTTCCGCCAGCGCTTCTTCATCTTCCAAAGATATGTTTCTTTCAAGCGCTTTTAACGTTAAGGCGCGATACATCGCTCCAGTATCAATGTAGATATAGGAAAAGTCTTTGGCAATTATTTTGGCAACCGTGCTTTTTCCAGCTGCAGCCGGGCCATCAATTGCAATTGAAATTTTTTTCACCATTATTCCTCCCGCAGCTTTTTCTAGATATGAAATGATGTTTCTTGCTTCATCTGAAGAGGAAAAGCAGGCCAAGCCTGCTTCCATTAACGTCCGAACGTTTCGGTCCATTCAGAAATCGTCCATTTGCCAACCCCTTCATATTGCACAACTTTTGACAGATAAGGTTTGACGGCAGAATGCTGAAGAAATATTTGCGCGAGAATCATGATTAAAAATTGCACCATAATAATTTTTATTAATATTCGTTCAAAGCGTTTCACCGAATGTCAGTCCTTAAGCTTTTTCTATTTAGTATGAATCAACCAAAAAGACCTTATTCAGGAAAAAATTGTTTCCTTCTTAAAAGCAACTGCTGTTCGTAGCAGAAACGGAGCAATTTTTGCCGAATCTTTTCATCGGCATCGACAAATTCGATTGAAACGCTTTTTCGATGTTTTTTTTCTTCTATTCGCAAAGGTCTGCCGGTTATTTTTAAATATTCTATACTATCGTCCGTATATGTCAGGACAAGATAAATAAGGATTTCTACATGAAGAGGAAGATCCTTGTTTTTGGGAATGATAATAGATAATCCTCCAGCACTAACATCGCCAGTAACGGCCGCAAATGGAGCAAATTCGTTTTTCAGCGGATGGATGGCGACATCTATGGATGTTTTAATCCTGACAAATTGCCTTCTTTGTGCTTCTTCGATGGTGTCCGGTTTTTTCAGCATAATCATCGGAACAACGTCCTTTTTCTTGCCAAGAACCTTCGTCCGAAATTTAAACCGCTTTTTTTCTTCGCTTAAATAAACAACATTCATTTCCGTATGGTCCGGCAAAAACACGGTTTTCCCCGTTTCATCATTTACGGGAAAATCAATCAATAAAATATCCCCTTCTTGATCTAAAAGCTTGCTTTTCAAAATTTGTCCATTTTCAACCAACTCAATAGTGAAAACGGTGCCTACTTTTATCAACTTTACCACTCTTTCAAAAGGTTAATAAAAATTTCCCCCTCCCCTATTTTATTAAAACATGGAATAAAAAAAAGGGAAAGCCTAAATTTAGGCGTTTCCCTTAATCTTTATATTTCTCTAAAAATTGGTTCGGCATTTTTTAATTTTTCCACTTTTTCTTCGGTTCCGTCCATGGCATTAATAAAAATACGATAAGTATCTTGATCGATTGTTCCTAAAAATTCGTAACATAGCACTTCTTCACCTGAATCGTTTTCAATAAGCGCCAAACGATCTTCTTTTACATCGACACTCGTATTGATCGCTTTTTTTGCTTGCTCTTTTGCAACTGCCGGTTTCGGGATGTTTCGCTTCCTGTGGGCCGATAAATAATCTCGGCCGGAATAACCGACGATTTCGCCATTATCCAAAGCAACTTTTAAACGAACGGCATCCGGATACAACCGAACTCCTTGATAATTGGAAACAAATGTAAAAACCCCAATGTTATCATATTGAGCACTTTCAAAAAGCTCGAGATCACGGAACCCCAGTTTGTTCAAAAACTTAACTGCTTTGTTGGAGGCATCGTTTAGGCTGATTTTTTGATCTTGAATATCCCTGTTGTGCAATAAATAGATTAAATGACCGCCTTTTTTCGCTATATCCATGTAAACATCGTGTTTGTTTCCTTTATCATGCATGGTGAAACTATAAAATCCAATATTAGATCCTTTTCCGTTCTCCGTCACATCCATTCGTTCGACGTTTCTTGGAGCAAAACGTTGCGCTATTTTTTGTGCTTCTTGTATGGTTACTTCCTTACCGGTTAAATGCTCGAACCCTTTCTTCGGTTTCTGCAATGCCGTAAAAGTCGTTCCGAAATCTGTTTCATCGTATCCTTCCACATTTTTTTCTACGGTTTTAAAGCCGTCAATAATCGTGTTGTCCATTTGTTTTTGGCCTGAAGCCAACGCCAGTTCGACATCCATCCAGCGCAAATTATTTTTTAAAATGAGATGTTGAACTTTCCTCAGTTCATTTTGAATACTTTCTGAGTTTTTATACAATTTTTGCAATGTCTCGTACTCATCTTTTGTCATTGGTTTGGCATTTAAATCTCTCACAGCTGTTTTATAGCTGAAATCACCGATATTCGATAAAAACTCTTCGGTTTTATTGAAAGGTAAAAGAGTTAACGGAAGTTGTCCGACATCATTATGCGCCTCTGACGCAATTCTCCATACATCCGCCAATGCCGGCGACAGCGACTTCCTTGAATTCATTGCGAGCGTTTCGCCAATTTTATCATGAAGCTGGTCAATTTGATAGGTTAGATCGTGGAAAGCACGTTGATAATTGTTTTCAGCATGAATTAATACAGCGTTTTTTTCCTGATGTTCTTTATATCCCCAATAACCTGTTCCAATGGCTGCGACAGCCAAGATTGCAATGATGATTCCGCGAAGCATTTCGATTCACCTCACTATTCACAGAAAATATGTTTGCCGATTTTCTTTATTTGCGGCCTTGACCAAATCCAAGGGTTTGTCGCTGTATTAGGATTGAAGTAATAGAGCGCCTCCTCTGTCGGATCCCATCCGTTAATGGCATCCAGAACCGCTTTTTTGGCGGTTTCATTCGGAGTCATCCATATTTGGCCGTCACTTACAGCCGTAAAAGCTCCTGGTTCAAAAATAACGCCAGCCACAGTATTTGGAAATGTAGGGCTGTTAAGGCGGTTTAAGATTACAGCCGCAACTGCTACTTGCCCAATGTATGGTTCACCGCGCGCTTCTCCGTAAACAGCATTTGCCAAAAGATTCAAATCATTTTGGGAAAAGCCTCCGGGCATATTCACTGCCATTGGCTGCATAGCGCCTTTTTGTGCGGTTCTTGTTTTCTGCGGTGCTTGTTGTTTCGGTCCTTGCCGTTTTTTAGGCTCTGGCTTTTGTGCAAATGGCTTGTTTGGCTGCTGACGCTGTTGCCATTGCGTTCCAACGTTTTGTTTTCCAATTGCTTTCTGCCTTGCTTCCGCTTGTTTTCTCCATTTTGCACGCTGTTCTTCGGAAGGTCCTGTTTGAATGCGAAGCGGGACACCGCCATAGTGAGTAAAGTCCCGTCCTTTGCGAATTTGCCTGTGTACAAACGATTGATAATATTTTGTCGTATCCAACAGTTTTTGTTTTGTTTCTGGGCCGACTAAACCATCCACCTCTTTGAGTCCGAAATTGTTTTGAAAGTTTCGAACAGCCCAGTAAGTGCTCCATCCATATACTCCGTCTATTTTTCCGTGATAATATCCGTTATATTGCAGCCTCGCTTGCAGTTCAATGACATCATCGCCGGTTGCGCCTCGTTGTATCACTTGTTCGCTGAAAGCATGAACATGGACATTGTCAATTGAAAGAAACAGGAATACAATAAATCCAAAAACGTTTGCGAGCAGAAGCTTCGCCTTGCTTTTCCTTTTCATCATCGTCCTCCTCCCAGTTGATTGTTACAAGTATTTTTTGTAATAAGCTGCATTTTATGCACAAAAAGAAAACCCGGCTTAAGGCCGGGAACACGTTTATCCTGAAAACGTTTCGAAGCTTTTTTTGTATATCATACGCGCCTTCTTTGCTTTATGCAGGCCGAACCACCATAAAAACACCATAAACGGCGTTACCCAAAACTTCCAATCTTCATTTGATAACAAAATATAGTTGTAAACGCCGTGCAAAAGAAAAGGGATGAAAATCGAAAAAAAGAGCCATTTCCACTTCACTTTACGATTGGAAAATTTGCATTTCCCTAAATAATAGCCCATGATGACCCCAAACAATGCATGGCTCGGCACGGGGAAAAGCGCACGCCCGAATGCAAACTGAACGCCGTTTGCAATTAAATATAAAATGTTTTCCAATGTTGCAAATCCGAGCGAAATGGAAACACCGTACACAATTCCGTCATAATGTTCATCAAAATGGAAATGAGTATATATTGTGACGTAAAAAATAAACCATTTAAAAAATTCCTCCAGCAAACTCGATCCAATAAACGCTTGCAATATAGGTGATGGAAAAACGTTTTCTGTTTCAAGAACATATTGAACAAACATGATCGGGAAAACGAGCAACGCTCCAAAAATAAATGATCGGATGACCAAATAAAGTGGTTCCATACCGTATTGATCTTTTAAATAAAAATAAGAAAGAATCGCAAGACCAGGCGCAATACCCGCTGCTATGATTACGAACATGACGATTGCCTCTTTTCCACAATATCTCATTTAAATGGTAACATGGATAAGAAAAATTGAAAATCTACTTCACAAAAATGTTGTTGAAAACAATGAAGGAGCTGGTAAGCCAATGAAGAAAATTCTGATTTTACACACCGGGGGAACGATTTCTATGCAGGAAGATGAAAAAACAGGTGCTGTTCAACTTCGCAACATTCATCCTCTCCGCGAATTCCCATTGGCGATCGAAGGGGTAGAAACGGTTGTGCAAGAATTGTTTCATTTACCGTCTCCACATATAACCTTGCATGAAATGCTTAAAATCAAAAATTCCATTGAAAGTGCGGCGAAAGAGGAAAAGATCGATGGAGTTGTGATTACACACGGTACTGATACGCTCGAGGAAACGGCTTATTTCTTAGATTTAACCATCAACCTTCCGATTCCGATCATTGTGACTGGTGCGATGCGTTCAAGCAATGAATTGGGATCTGACGGTCTATATAATGTGCTATCCGCGATAAAAGTTGCTTCATCTGATTTAGCAAAAGAACTAGGGGTATTGGTGGTGATGAACGATGAAATCCATACGGCCAAAAATGTCACAAAAACACATACAAGCAATGTCGCCACATTTCAAAGTCCGCAATACGGCCCGATAGGCATCGTGAACAAATCTTACGTTGCTTTCCATCACAAACCATTAAAGAGAGAACATTTTTCTGTTCACTCTATCACAAAACAAGTCCTCCTTTTCAAAGCGTATGCAGGGATGGATGGCAAGATGTTGGAAGCTGCGGAAAAAATAAACCCCGACGGGATTGTCATCGAAGCTTTAGGACAAGGAAATTTGCCCCCTGCTTTAATCCCAGGCATTAAATCATTTATTTCCAAAAATGTTCCAATTGTCATTGTCTCAAGATGCTTCAACGGGACTGTCCAAGATGTTTACGATTATGAAGGGGGAGGAAAACATTTAAAAGAGATCGGTGCGATTTTTTCGAACGGTTTAAACGGGCAAAAAGCGAGAATCAAGCTGCTGATTTGTTTAGAAAAAACGACAAAAATGCAAAAGATTGCCAAAATGTTTGAAAATTGATGTTTTATATATAAAAGTATCCCTTAAGACAGGACGCCGCCTTTTTTACAACAAATAAGGCCGGCAGCGATCCTGTTCAGGTCAAAAAAAAGGCCAGATGTACAGAAATCTGACCTTAAATCCGCTTCGCAATTTCATTCGCTATTAAACCGCCGTGGAACCGGCCGTTCTCAATAAAAATTTCGTTTGCGTCATTTCCAGCGGCTATAACTCCAGCAATAAAAATGCCCTTTATGTTTGTTTCCATCGTTTCTTCGTTAAAATGAGGCCTGCCCGTTTGTTCGTCGATTTCCACTCCCATTTTCTTTAAAAAATCATGATCCGGATGATAACCAGTCATTGCAAAGACAAAGTCGCACGGAATTGTTTTTTCTTCCGCTCCATTGACCACATATGTGAGATGATCCTCTTTTATCTCTTTCACAACCGAATGAAATTCCATTTTGACAAGCCCTTTTCTGACAAGGGAATCAAATTCCGGCAAAACCCACGGTTTAATACTAGGCGAATATTCGCCACCACGATATAAAACGGTCACCCTTGCACCGGCTTTATGAAGTTCTAAAGCTGCGTCGACGCTTGAGTTTTTTCCGCCAATCACAACAACATCTTTATCAAAAAAAGGATGGGCTTCTTTAAAATAATGAAAAACATGTGGAAGGTCTTCCCCCGGAACGTTCATATAATTCGGATTGTCATAATAGCCTGTGGCTATAATCACAAAGGCTGAGCGGTAAAGGTCTCTCGAAGTCGTAATGATAAATGTTCCGTCTTCTTTTTTTTCAACTTTCTCTACTTTTTCAAACGCATGAATGCGCAGGTTTTTTCGTTTGACCACTTCACGGTAATATGCGAGAGCTTGATTCCGCACGGGTTTTCGATTTTCAGTAATGAAAGGAACGCCGCCAATTTCAAGCTTATCCGCCGTACTGAAAAAAGTTTGGTGGGTTGGAAAGCGATAAATGGAATTCACAATATTTCCTTTTTCAATAATTAACGGATTCAACCCCACTTCTTTCAACTCAATCGCTGCAGACAGTCCGCACGGCCCTCCGCCGACAATTACTACTTTTTCTTCTTTCATGGATCATCACCCCTACTTTCGTTCCCAAACAAAGCAAATTCCCCTATTTATCATAGGGGAAATGTTTTACCGATGCAAATATTATACCCAGCCGCGATATCGGCAAGCTTCTGCCATTTTTCTTACTCCAACCATATAAGCCGCTAGACGCATATCCACACGTCTGTTTTGAGCTGTTTCATACACGGTGTTGAAAGCTTTGACCATCATTTTTTCCAGTTTTTCTTCCACTTCTTCTTCCGTCCAATAATAACCTTGATTATTTTGCACCCATTCAAAGTATGATACCGTAACACCGCCGGCACTTGCAAGCACGTCAGGAACGAGCAAAATCCCCCTGTCAGTCAAAATTTTCGTAGCTTCCATTGTTGTCGGTCCATTGGCTGCTTCTACGACAATTTGCGCACGAATATGATGGGCATTTTTTTCTGTAATTTGGTTTTCAATTGCCGCCGGGACAAGAATATCACAATCAAGCTCCAGCAATTCTTTGTTTGTGATGGTATCACTAAACAATTTCGTCACCGTACCGAAGCTGTCGCGTCTATCCAGTAAATAGTCAATATCAAGTCCGTCCGGATCATACAATCCGCCATAGGCGTCCGAAATGCCAATCACTTTCGCGCCGGCATCATGCATGAATTTGGCCAAATAGCTTCCTGCATTGCCAAACCCTTGAACGACCACGCGGGCGCCTTGCAAAGAGATTCCGCGCTTTTTCGCCGCTTCGCGAATGCAAATGGTCACACCTTTTGCCGTCGCTGATTCACGGCCGTGCGAGCCGCCCAGCACAAGCGGCTTGCCGGTAATAAACCCAGGCGAGTTAAATTCGTCAATGCGGCTGTATTCATCCATCATCCATGCCATAATTTGCGAATTGGTAAATACATCTGGTGCCGGAATATCTTTCGTCGGCCCGACAATTTGGCTAATGGCCCTTACATAGCCGCGGCTTAACCTTTCCAGTTCCCTAAATGACATGTCTCGGGGATCGCAGACGATGCCGCCTTTCCCGCCCCCATATGGTATATCAATAATCCCGCATTTGAGGCTCATCCAAATCGAAAGCGCTTTAACCTCATTTTCTGTTACATTAGGATGAAAACGAATTCCTCCTTTTGTCGGCCCAACAGCATCATTATGTTGAGCCCGGTAGCCTGTAAATATCTTTACAGAACCGTCATCCATGCGAACGGGAATTTTTACAGTCAACATACGAATTGGTTCTTTTAACAACTCATAGACTTCATCTGGATATCCAAGCTTTCCTAACGCCTTATGTATTACTGTTTGCGTAGCTTTTAGCATATCGTGATTTTCATTGCTTTCGGCTACCATATTAAGTAAACCTCCTACATGTTCTTTAAAAAAAGCAAGTTAATATCCGCCTTTCAAGACTTAGTATACACTTTCCAAAAATTAATGCAATCATTTATGTCAATCAAACTCCAAAAAAATTTGCCATCATCCTTATGAATAATAAAGAAAACAAGCGGTTTTAAACCGCTCGTTATTGAAAATAACGGTTTAGCTGCTCAATCGCATCTCCATCCATCAGCAATTTGCCATATTCATGAAGCCTGTAGATCGTCATATGTGTAGGAGATCCATATTCGGCCAAAATCGCGATCAACTGCTCCACTTCCATTTGTTCGCTTTCATTCAACAATAAGTAATAGCGATTTTGATAAACGTACAAAGTTCCGTTGGCAATGTGAAAACGGCGAAGAACTTTCGCAAGATTGAGGACGTCTTCGAAATCTGAAAATTCATACAGTACTTCTTGATGCTCATCGACTTTCACTTGCATCTCAATATATTCATCCGCAAATTCATCCTCGTTTAAATCATCATTCGTTTTCGTGACGATGATGACCATTCCTTGCGCTTTTAGAGAGTAGACTTCGACAGCTATGGAACCATTCGCATGGAAATCAAGTTCTTCACTCGCCTCATTGATCATTTCCCGAAAAAGCTGGTGAACTTTCAAACTGTTTTTCCATAAATCTTCTTTCGTCAACCCTCGATCAGCTAAATCGTCTAATGTTAAAAAAATCTTTATTTTATTATGGTCGAGACGCTCGAGCCGCATCCTCTTCCCTCCTGCCGTCTAACCGTCATACGATATTGTATGTGGCAATCGCAATATGGTTCGTTAGTTAGTAAACAGTTTACAATGAATAAGGAAGGAAGACAAGCCATTCATATCGGCAAAAAACGTCCATTTTTTATTTTGCCTTGTAATACAGATTTATATGATATTCTTTCTTCATGATCGCAAAAACTTTGTCGCGATGCTGCCATTCAACCGGATTCTTCCATAAATCTGTGCTTTTGTCAATAATTTCACATCTTAATTCATGGAATTCCTTTTCGGCCTTTTCTTCCTTTCTCTTCAAAAAAAGGCAAGTTGCGAAACTTCCGCCTAGCAACAAAACAGCCGGAACATTTCCGGGCTGAAAGAAATAAAATAAAAATAATGACGGATCCGCGCCATTCTTCGTGTGTACGATTAAATAAAAACAGGTCAAAAACAGCACCGCTTCAGTCACTGTTAACAATTGGAAAAAGATGAGCTTCTGTTTATATGTTTCATGTTTTCTTTTTCTTTCTACAAGTGACTGAAGCATTTGTTTTGTCGGCTGATCTGTAAATGGCAATTTTTCAATTTGCTGCTCCATTCGAGAAAATCCCCCATGGTTTTTGTACAAGTTATGCAGCAACAAGAGGAAATATGAGCCATCATCCAAAATCAATCTTGAATTAGTTGGCGTGTCGCTCATTGTCAAGAGGGATTTTCAAAACTTGACCAACATAAATTTCATTCCCTTGAAGATTATTCCATTTTCTAATAAGTTGTTCGCCTTCTCGAGTTTGGTAATATTTCATAGAAATTTTATACAGGGTCTCATTTGGCTGCACAACATGGGTGATGACCCGCCCGCTTTCGTCTGTCATCTCTCCTTCTGCCCCATCATCACGTTTGTTCTGAAGCGAGGTGTGATCTTCCTTTTGTTCGCTTTCACTTTTCGTCTCCTCTGGATCGTTTTTTTCTTCCCCTTCTTTATCCACATCATCTACCGAAGAATTCGGTTGGTCTGCGGGCTTCTCGGCATTTCCTTTATGATGTTCAATAATAACAGCGTCGTAATCAGAAGGATTCACTCCACCTGGGTGCAATCGCTTTTGCTCAAAATAATATGTCAATATAAGAACAACAATCGGAACTAATATAAATAGAAAGGTGAGAAAGCGCAAAAGCGGATATTTCATTTTTCTTTTTTGTTTCCGCCTTTTTTTGTGAACTTCGCTGCGTGAAGGATATGTTCCGGTTCTTTCTTTTATTTCATCCAATATTTTTTCCCTTAAACTATCCGCCTGATCCCGGTTATATTGAAAGGTCATCTTCTTTGTTGTCACTCCCATCCATCTGAACGATTATGAAATAATGAATAGCGGATTTCCAGCGCAGAGATGAAATCGATGAGAAAATGCGCCATTATGACTGCAAGCAAGTTTTCAGTAGCCTCAAACAGACATCCGAGCAAAAAACTGACAAACAGCACCATAATCAACAACAACCATTTGGATAGATAACGAAAATGCAGCAAGGCAAAAATAATGCTTGCCCAAAAAATACCTAATTCGGTTTGCAACAAGCCGCGAAACAGCAACTCTTCCGTAAAAGCTACTAAAAGAGTGATCGAAAAAATCGCAAACAAACTCCGGTTTTGAAACAGTTTTTCATTAATGCCGCCGTCATCGTACAACTGTTTATTGGCAAATTTCATAAGGATAAAATCAATGATAATGACAAAACATGCGGTCAATCCACCAAAAACAACGATTTCATAAACATCAAACTGCCAAAAACGCAAAAACTCCCCTCCATGGTCGAAAAAAATAAAGCTGAGTATTATAAAAGCTAGGAGGATCAACGATTGCGTGATCAACAGATTCCAAAGAAGCTCTTTCTCCGTCATTGTTTTAATGAGTTCTTCCTGCCTTCTAAACATGCCGTCACCCGCTTTGCCGGAATATTTTTTGTAGTTCATTCTTCCAATCCCAATAAATAATCGGCTTTTCAGCAATTTTCCTTTTCCTTGCAAAAATCTCTTTGTCCAACCCGCAATAATCACAGCAAACGGGAACCGGCTGAATTTCCGTTTCTTGAAAATAGCGCAATATACACTTCCTGCGGCATTCATTCGCATGAAGATAATCTTCCATTACCTTTAATTTCTTAAGTTTCAACTGAATTCGCTCATCAATTTTTTGCGACAAATACTGAAACAGCCGCTCGTCCTTCCAATCCAGATCATTTTTGTCCAGTTTATCGAATTGATGGACCAAAAATCTCCATTGCGTTTCCGTCAATCCCATCTGCAGCCGCTCTTTTTCATCAAGATCAAAGCCGTTTTTCCATCGTATATGTCGTACAACTTCGCCAATCAGCTTCTTATCTGGAAATTCTGAGTATATCATTTGCTTAGGGAACCATTCATCTCCGTCAGCATAGAGCGTGACGGCAATGCTTTGTTCACCATCTCTGCCCGCACGGCCAATTTCCTGGACATAAGATTCCATTTGCGAAGGAAAATGAAAATGAATGACAAACCTGACATCTTTTTTATTTATTCCCATGCCAAAGGCATTGGTAGCTGCAATCACAGAAAGATCGTTATGTAAAAACTGCTCTTGAATAAACATCCGATCTTCGTAATCCAATCCGCCGTGATAATAGGCAGCCGCTTGGATTCGGCTTCCGGAAATCCTCTTGGCGATCTCTTCCGCCCAAGCCCTTGTGGAACAATAGATGATGCCCGGGCCTTCCAACAGTTTCAACCATTCAAGCAGCTTCTTTAACTTTTCTTCTTGGCTGTTAAAGCGTTCAACAGCTAGTGCCACGTTTGGCCTGTCAATCGAGCGGATAAAATATTTGGCATTTTGCAAACTCAAACAGGTTTGAATATCATTCAATACTTCCTTTGTCGCTGTGGCGGTTAACGCTAAACAAGGAGGTGAACCAAGAAGCTCCCTTATCTCTCCAAGTTTCGAATAATCCGGGCGGAAGTCGTGCCCCCATTGGGAGATGCAGTGGGCTTCATCGACAACAAATAGGGAAATGTCAATTTTCGTCAATGACGTTAACACGGCTTTCGATTTGAACATTTCCGGCGAGAGATAAATAAATTTAAAATGGCTGAGCTGTTTAAGCGCTCTTGTTTTTTCATTTGGTGATAAAAAACTGTTGAGGGCAATCACCCGTTTTTCCCCGGACATTTTCAGCTGCTGCACTTGATCCTGCATTAAAGACAATAAAGGGGAGACAATGACGACAGCCCCGTCCAAAAAATAGCCAGGCAGCTGATAACATAACGATTTTCCCCCACCCGTCGGAAGCATGGCTAAAACATCGTTCCCATTGATTGCTTCTAAAATAATTTCCTTTTGTCCGGTTTTGAATTCGTGGTATCCAAATTTCTCCTTTAACACCGAGTACAGCTCTTCTGTCATGTCTGCCTCCTCATTGACGCCATTGCCAGCCGAATTTGAAAATAGGTGTATTCATTTTTTAAAAATTCTTTGACTGATTTCAATTTATTTGTTTTTAATTTTATGATCGTTTCCCTGATTTTTTGCAAATCCTCTTGTTTCATAAATTGTTCAAAGTGAAAATGAGGTACATTTAAGGCGATTTCAACGATATGATCTTCAATTGTATTCCTTTTCAATCGTCTGGCCAACGCTATCTCTTCTATGCTTAAGCCTTTTTTCAACAGATCAAACGTTTTTTCGGCTGAGGCGGTTAAAGGATAATGTTTTGACAACCCTTTTAAAAGTCCAGAAAGCACGTTAAATTGATTCGGATCATTCCTCAAATATTGCATCATTTGCAAAACGGCGCTTTGAAAAACAAGCCTTAAATAAAAAGAATCTTCGTCCAATGCAATAGCAAGTTGTTCAAAGGTCACCCCTTTTTTTTGATAACCGGGAAAGCGATTGAAGACAAGCAGCGCCTCTTTTTCTCCCATTTTTCCAAGCAACTGTTCAAGCTCAGCATAAGTCTCTTTTCCAAGCGTTTGCTTTGGCATATTCAACTGAAAAATATAGGATTTCACAAATTGTTTCAGCTTATCGCTATTGGTAATTGGTAAGAATTTTGAATTGTTATATACTAAATGAGAAATTGTTTGAACAAACAAAGAAAGCCGCAGCCAAAAGATGTAGCCAATTTCATTGTATATCTTTCCGTTTAATGCTGGTGGGATGGGTTTTTCAGCTAAAACTGTTTTAAGAAGCTGTTCTCCATTATCCGTTATTTGGTAAAATTCATCTGTTATTCGTTGTATCCAACTTTGGCTCTCAAGGCGATGAAGTATTTTTTCAAATGAAAGCTTTTGCAATTGCGGACAAATGCCAAAAAAGTTCGGCAAATCGAACAAAAAGCTGTCTTGAATCGTTTGCGATGATTTTTTCCCTTTCAATAAATGAAAGATTGCTGCTTTCGATCGTTCCAGCCTGAATTGTCGTAGACAATAAAGAACAATTGCTTCCAAATAATTAGCATTCATTCCATCACCTTGCATTTTTTGACATCATTCGTTTCTTTGTTTTATTTTATCAAATTTTCGTGGATATTAGGTGAAAATATGTCGTCTTTTCTTTGCAAGGTAATTCTATAGAAATAGTATGTTTTTTTCGCCGTTTTTTATTGAAATTGTTGATATTCCGTCTTACAATAAAGATATGGTATTCCGTTAACGGCATTCCACTTTTATTGCAAGGACTCCCATTGGATGGAAAATATACTGTTTCCGTCTTTCCAAGAATAAAATTTTTGATACATTACAGGAGGTTTCACAATGCCAAAATATACAATTGTCGACAAAGATACATGCATTGCCTGCGGGGCTTGCGGGGCTGCAGCTCCGGATATTTATGATTACGACGATGATGGAATTGCCTATGTAATATTAGATGATAACCAAGGAACTGTCGAAGTTCCTGAGGTATTAGAAGAAGATTTAATGGATGCCTATGAAGGATGCCCAACCGATTCAATTAAAATTGCGGATGAACCTTTTGACGGTGATCCATTAAAATTCGAATAAAACATAAACAAAAGCCCGCGGGACAAAATCTCGCGGGCTGTTTATGTTTTAAGCATTTTGCATGTGAAATTTATGATGAATCCATTCTTTCAGCCGATAGTAAATCATGAAAAAGACAACGCCAATCATAACCCCTTTGATTAAATTAAATGGCAGAATTCCGGCAATGATTAATTGTCTAACTTCGGCAATGGACATTTGCGGCATGTTTAAAAAGAACGTGTAAGCCGGCAAAATGAAAAAGTAATTTAAAAAACTCATCATGATCGCCATCGTCAATGTGCCGGCTGCAAAACCAGCCAACATCCCCTTCATTGAATAAAATTTGCGGAAAATAAAAGCAAACGGCAATATAAAAAAAATACCTGCCAAGAAATTAGCCAATTGATCAATCGGTATTCCCGCAGCGCTTCCTTGTATGACATAATGAAGCGTATTTTTGATCGCTTCAACGAATAACCCGGCAATTGGTCCCAACAAAACGGCCGCCAACATTGCCGGAATTTCGCTGAAATCAATTTTTAAAAAGGCCGGCAAGCCGGGAAGCGGAAAATTCAGCGACATCAGCAAATATGAGACGCCGCTCAGCATTCCGACAAAAACGAATTTGAACGCATTGGATTTAATCATTTTCCCTCTCTCCTTTTCCTGATCCATCTGTGAAAAGAAGGAAGGTTCCATTCCTGCTGCAAATAAAAAACCCTCTACCGAGTTGTAGAGGGAGAATTTGAGCAGGACAAATAAACGTTTCAATGCTGTTTTTTGAAACGTCAGAACCCTCATCTTCTCCCATCCAGACTATACTGTCGGCTCTGGATTCTCACCAGATCCACCGTAAAAGCATAACGCCAATACGGGTCACGGGCTTAAAAGCAAATGCTTTATCACCGCCGGTCGGGAATTTCACCCTGCCCCGAAGATGAATCATGTTTTTTACGTTCATTATATAAAAAAGCCGTTGAAAATGAAAGCTTTTTGTTTGTATCTTCAATTGCCAATATGTTAGACATCCTCTATAATAAAAAGGCATACATAAAAAAGGAGGATTTGATGAATGGCAAATAAAGTAGTCGAAGCATTTATCGAAATTCCGACGGGAAGCCAGAACAAATATGAATATGATAAAGAAAAAGGCGTCTTCAAGCTTGACCGCGTTCTTTATTCGCCAATGTTTTATCCGGCAGAGTACGGTTTTTTGGAAAACACGTTGGCGCTTGACGGCGATCCTCTTGACATTCTTGTTCTTGTCACAAATCCAACCTTCCCTGGATGTGTCATTAAAACCAGAGTTATCGGCTATTTAAACATGATCGACAGCGGTGAAGAAGATGCAAAATTGATCGGTGTTCCTGCTGATGATCCTCGTTTTGCTGACATTCAATCGATCGATGATGTGCCTCAGCATAAATTAAAAGAAATTGCCCATTTCTTTGAACGCTACAAAGATCTGGAAGGAAAAACAACTGAAATCGGAACTTGGGAAGGGCCAGAAGCGGCTTCAAAATTAATTGATGAATGCATCGCCCGCTATAATGAAAAAAATTGACGGGAAAAGAGAGCTGTTTCCTATGAAACAACTCTCTTTTTGCGTATCGTAAACGGTTTCAACTGTAAAGTTTTTGTCCTTGACAACATCGATAGATTCATTTATCGTTAAGATAAAATTGTTCGAACTTTTCATTTTATATTAATTTTTTCATTAGGGGGATCATTTGCAATGTTTCATGTTCTTGTTTCTGATTCAATTTCTAGCGACGGATTAGCTCCGCTCTTAAACGATGACAATATTCATGTCGTACAGAAAAAAATTAATGAAGTGGATGATTTAGAAAAATACGATGCCCTGCTTGTCCGCAGCGCAACAAAAGTAACAGAAGAAGTTTTTCAAAAAATGCCTAACTTAAAAATTGTGGCGCGGGCAGGGGTCGGCGTTGACAATATTGACATTGAAGCTGCCACTAAGCACGGTGTTGTCGTCATCAACGCACCAGATGGCAATACAATTTCTACAGCTGAACATACGTTTGCCATGATGGCATCACTCGTCAGACATATTCCGCAAGCTAACGTTTCGGTCAAATCTGGTGAATGGAACCGCTCCGCATTTCTCGGAACGGAGCTTTATGGAAAAAGCCTTGGAATCATCGGATTGGGCCGCATTGGCAGTGAAATCGCGAAAAGAGCAAAAGCTTTCGGTATGAACGTGCTGGTCTATGACCCATTTTTAACAAAAGACCGGGCAGAAAAAATGGGTGTAAACAGCTGCACTCTTGATCAAGTTTTAGAAAACGCTGATATTATTACAGTGCATACGCCGTTGACAAAAGAGACAAGAGGTTTACTTGGCAAAGAAAACATCGGAAAAACGAAAAAGGGTGTTTATTTGCTAAACTGTGCAAGAGGCGGAATTATTGACGAAGAAGCCTTAATTTATTATTTAGAAAAAGGTCATGTAAAAGGTGTAGCTCTTGACGTATTTGAAGTCGAGCCGCCTGTAAACAGAAAGCTGCTCGAATTTGATCAAGTCATTGTCACGCCGCACCTAGGTGCTTCGACAAAGGAAGCCCAATTAAATGTTGCTTCACAAGTGGCGGATGAAGTATTGAAATTTTTGCAAGGAAAACCAGTGTCCAATTCCATTAATTTGCCGACTTTAACAAAAGACATTTTTGAAAAAATCCAGCCTTATTATCGACTGGCGAAAAAACTTGGACAGCTTGCTTCCCAATACATGAAAGAACCTGTTCATCAAATCGGCATTGTTTACGAGGGAACGGTGGCAGAACTCGAAACATCGTTTATTACAAAAGCTTTTTTGGCAGGGTTTTTAGGCGAGCGAGTTGATTCGACAGTCAATGAAGTCAACGCAGGTTTAATCGCCAAGGAACACGGCATCAGCTTCAGCGAAAAAATAGCGTCAAACGGTTCCGGTTATTCAAATTGCATTACCGTTCAAGTGGAAGGAGACCACCGCACTTTCTCATCCAAGGCAACTCATATTCCGAATTACGGAGAACGAATTGTAGAATTGAACGGTTTTGACATTGATTTTCCTCCGGCTGGCGAAGTCATATATGTAGAACATGTCGACAAACCAGGAGTCATCGGCCGGGTGGGACGAGTTTTGGGAGATCATGATGTAAACATTGCGACAATGCAAGTTGGCCGCAAAAACATCGGCGGTGAAGCTATTATGATCTTAACTTGCGACAAGCCGATTAACGATTCACTGATTGAAGAGTTGGTCCAATTGGATGACATTGTGACGGCAAGAACCATTCATTTATAATATTTAAAGGTGCTGGGGGGTTCCGATCCCCCTGGATTGCCTGTTTTCATTCCTCCTAAAAATAAAAGGCCGACGAAAAGCCCCATAATGACAGCAATACACAATCTTCTGAAAAAATCCAGCACGTCAAAGCTCCTCCTTAATTTTTCTCACATTTTTGATTTTTATGATGGTCCGATTCTAATTATTACCGTCATTTGCCTTATTTTTTGGTTCTGCCACGAAATTAGGGGAAAATGGCACTTCCACCGGTTTTGTTATGTCGATGTTCCCAATTTTGTAGGCCGGAATTCCTTCAAACTTTACTCTTTTAAATCCAAATTCTTTCGCCGTCATCAGAATGGCTTCGATCGCAGCAAGCGTTTTGTCAGAATTGGATATTTTCTCGGTATTTTTTAACGTTACCGTCAATATTCCGCCCTTTCCATTCAGTTTTTCAATCTGAAATGCTCGGTCAATCGACGGCAATAATCCTTCCTCGCTTTCTCTTTGCATCGCAGCCACAGCATCGCCAATCGAGCGGTATTCTTTTTCAGATGGAACTAATAACCATTTGCGCCCCTCTTTCGGCATAAATAAAAAATAAGCTTTTTTCAACAGTTTTTTGATCGGTATTTCAGATGCCTTTTCTAAATTTCCGCCGCTGACTCTCGAAAATAAGTGCATCTTTTCGAAATTTTGCCAGCGAAACGTTTCTTTCAAAACGTTTGTCAAATTTTTTTCATTTTGAAAATATTCCTTGACGTTCGTTTGGCTGAGATCCACCGTAACTTCATTTCCGTTGTGCTGGCGAAAGTTTTCGTCTTGAAAGCGAAAAGCATCCAGGCCAAAATGCGCCAAATCCATTTGCTTTATGACATCATCAATCTGTTTTATGACAGGCTCTTGGCCGCTGCCTTTAAAACTGAGCGGAATCACATGCTGTTTGCTTTTATCTAATAGCCCGACCGTTATAATTTTTTCGCTTGTGGAATTCGGTACAATGGTGCGATTGGCATAAGTTTCCTTCATTCCATCTCTTTTCTCCTCTTTGCCAAGGTCGCTCATTTTCGAGTTGTCATTGGGAGGTTTATCTTCAATAGAATTGAAGCGTCCGAAGAAAAATAAAAAAATAGCCGCTGCCAGAGCTGCAGTACAAAAGAAGGAGACGAACAACGTTTGTTTCGCTTTTTTTCTTTTTTTCGTCAGAATTCCATCCCATATTTCCGCTGAACTGCGAGAATCTTTTATTTTTGGCAGGTCGCTGATCCATTTTTTAAGCTGCTCATCGTTCAACCGATAGTTTTTCATGGGTAGTATTGACCTCCTGTTCCCTCTTCACTTTTTCCAAATAGGCTCTCAGCGCTTTCAGTGCGCGGTGCTGAGTTGTTTTCACTTTGCTTTCAGTCCAGCCTAGCACTTCGGCTGTTTCGGAAACGGATAAATCTTTTAAAAAGCGCAAAATTAAAACAGATCTCTGATTCAAATTGCAATGCTGCAGCGCTTTATAGAGTAATTGAATATCCTCCTTTTGTTCGGCGATTTCCTCTGGAAGGGGATCTTTGTCCACAATGAGGACTTGTTCTAATTCCAATTTTTCCGAAATTCGTTGACGGAGAGTTTTTTGTTTTCTAAAATAATCAATTGCTACATGACGGGCGATGGAAAACAACCATGTTTTTTCACTGCTTCTGCCTTCAAAGTTCGAATACGATTTCAATACCTTTATGTAAACTTCCTGCATTAAATCTTCAGCAAGCTCACGATCTTTTACCATATAAAATAAAAATTGAAAAATATCTTGATGATATTTTTCGTATAATCTCTGAAAGGATTCATCCATGGTGTATCCTCCGTTCAATCAATTTGTCGCACCAATTCCTTGTTTTGTTACAGTAAAAAGAAAGGGCCAAGCAACGTTTGACCCTCTCATGTAAATCATTCATTTCTTTTTCTTTGTTTTAAATACAATCGCGCTGCGTTCATATTCAACATCTTTTGTTTTCAAACGGAAATTGACAACCCGTGCAGCGGCGAAAAAATAATCCGACAGGCGGTTCATATAAATCAATACTGGTTCATGTATGCTCATTTGTTTTCTTAAAGTGACAATGATCCGTTCCGCCCTTCTCGCTATCGTTCTTGCGACATGGAGAATACTTGCTGCCTGTGAGCCTCCGGGCAAAATAAATTTTTCTAGAGGAGGAGCTTCTTCAACATACTGATCAATTCGTTCCTCTAAGTGACGAACCATTTCCTCCGTTGTTTTAAACGGCTTCGTCCGCTTTTCGTATACAACCGAAAGGTCTGAACCCAAATCGAACAGTTCATGCTGAATTTTTTCAAGTTCTTTCTCAATATCACGAAACATGTCATCTTTTAAAAACGTCCTTGCAAAACCGACAAAAGAATTCAGTTCATCAATCGTTCCATAAGCTTCAATCCTCGGATCATCTTTATCGACGCGGGCGCCGATCATGCTCGTTTTGCCTTGATCACCCGTTCGTGTATATAAATTCATCTTGAGCGCCTCCAATCCGTTTCAGATGAAACAATAAAATTCAGCAAAATTTTATGATTTTTGCGGCAATATGAAACTGAAAGTCGTTCCAACGTTTAATTTGCTGTGCACTTGAATGACGCCGCAGTGGGCCTCGACAATGTTCTTGGCAATGGCTAGCCCCAAGCCAGTCCCCGCTCTGCCGCGGGTTCTCGCTTTGTCCGCTTTATAAAACCGTTCAAATACAAAGGGGAGATCTTCTTCGCTTATTCCTTTTCCCGAATCTTGGACATCGATTTTCAAATTGTTTTCTTTTGAAGCAACAAACACTTTGACAAAGCCGCCTGAATCCGTATGGCGTATCGCATTATCAATGAGATTGGTCAACACCTGCTCAATTCGGTCGGGATCGAAGAAAAAAGAATCGTTTTTGATTTGCATCTCAGACTCAAGTCGGATTTGTTTCTCTTTAGCTATCCCTTGAAATTTCCGAACGATTTTTTCAATAAACGGATGAATGGAAACTTTTTGTATATTTAAGGAAATATGTCCTGCCTCCATTCTTGCCATATCGAGCAAATCATTTACTAAGCGGCCCATTCTTAGCGATTCGTCATAAATGACTTGAGCAAATTCTTTTCGTTCTTGTTCGCTTGCTGCAATATCATCGAGCAATGCTTCACTGTACCCCTGAAGCATTGAAATGGGAGTTCGCAGCTCATGGGATACATTGGCGATAAAATCCTTTCTTAATTTATCTAATCGTCTTTCTTCCGTCATATCCCGCAAAACAATCACTGCACCACGAACTCTGTTTTGGTTATAGAGGGAGCTCATGATTACACCCCACGTCCTGCCTTGCAGTTTTATTTCGGTAATCTGTTCACGATCGGTTGTCGTCACTTGTTTGAAAAGTTCTTGAATGGCAGGAGGGAGTTCTTCCCCTTTTTTCACATCCATGCCGTTTTCGTAATACCATGCTTGCAAAAAGCGTTCAGCGGGAGGATTGGTGACTAAAATGGTTCCATCGATATTTAAAGTGATCACGCCATCTGCCATGCTGCTCAAAATGTTGGCAAGCTGTTCTTTTTCTTGGCGCAGCGCATTAATATGAAATTTCAATTGTCTTCCCATTTGGTTAAACGCTACGGCCAATTCGCCAATTTCATCGTTTGTCAGTTTCGGCA
Organism: Aeribacillus sp. JST-2; assembly: GCF_056032925.1. Classification (NCBI taxonomy): domain Bacteria; kingdom Bacillati; phylum Bacillota; class Bacilli; order Caryophanales; family Bacillaceae; genus Aeribacillus; species Aeribacillus sp. JST-2. The sequence goes on along the minus strand of NZ_JBVVUU010000011.1, from coordinate 48,872 downwards.
CCTTTGTATCAAACTTTCCGTTTGCCAGTTCAATGGCGACTTCCCGCATTTTCCGAAGAGGATAAGTAATGCGGGTTGATAAAAAGAAAGCAAAAATGGTTGTCAATATGATTGCGATAAACGCCGCCATAAAAATATACTTTGTTGTTTGTTTCGTTGTTTCGTTTATGGCCGATAAAGATTGCACAACAAAAATACCGCCGGCATCGTATGGAACACCTACAATCATCATTTCGTTATCCATCTGGTTCCCTTTGTAGCCGCTAAGAGAACTTTTCACCAAGCTGATTTTTTTTTGATCTTCCAACACTTTGGCCAGTTCATTGCTCGTTAACAGTTCATCTAACGAAGGTTTCGTTCCGGTAGAATGGCCATTTTGCGCCTGCCAATACATTTTTCCGTTTTTCACAATGTAAACATTTGTCAGTTGATCGGAAAGTTCTGTTGCAATCGATCCGGCCAATTGCTGGTCCTGGTGGTTTTCCATTATGATCGCTGCTTTATTGGCAAGCTGATTCAACTCATGCTCTGCGTCCTTTATATGATAGTTTTCCATAAATTCCAGCAGCAAAATGGTTAAAATAAACAATACTGCCGTCACTAGCAATAAAATGGTGATCCAAAGCTTGCCGACAACGCTCCGCAAAAATCTCATTGACCAACAACCTCAAATTTGTAGCCTACTCCCCATACCGTAACAATCATTTTAGCTGCTTCCGGAGAAACTTTATTTAATTTTTCTCTGAGCCGTTTCACATGCGTATCCACTGTTCTTAAATCGCCGAAAAATTCATAATGCCAAACTTCTTTTAACAGCTTTTCCCGATCATACACTTTATCGGGCGTTTTTGCCAGGAAATAGAGCAATTCATATTCTTTAGGCGTTAAATTGACTTCTTTCCCATCCGCCGTCACTCTATGGGCATCATGATCAATCGTTAAATGCGGAAAAACAATGACATTTTTGGCAGTGGTGTCTGTTTTTAAATAGCTTGTTTGCGATGATCTTCTTAAAACGGCCTTGACTCGCAAGACGACTTCGCGCGGGCTGAACGGTTTTACGATATAATCATCTGCCCCGACTTCAAATCCTTGAACCCTGTTTGCTTCTTCTCCTTTTGCCGTCAGCATGATGACAGGAGTTGCTTTTTTTTCCCTCAGCTGTTTGCACACTTCCACTCCATCGATTCCGGGCATCATAATATCGAGAATGATAAGATCATAATCGTTGGCGAGCGCTTTCTCCAGCGCTTCATCTCCGTTATCGGCTTCATCGATTTGATAACTTTCCCTTTCCAAATACATTTTAAGCAGCCGGCGAATTCTTTCTTCATCATCAACGATTAAAATAGTGAACTCCTGTTTGTCGGACATAGCTTTCCCTCCTCAACGATTCATAAAAAGGCTGACTCAAGGATTGTGGATATTGCTTCATCTCATGAGTCAGCCAAAACACCTTATGCGTATGAATGCAAACCTGCAATGACTAAATTAACAAAAATTAAATTAAACATAATGATGGCAAAACCGATGACAGCCAGCCAAGCGGATTTTTCTCCATGCCATCCCCTTGACAGCCTCAAGTGGAGATATGCCGCATAAAAAAGCCAAGTGATAAGCGCCCATACTTCCTTCGGATCCCATCCCCAAAAACGCGTCCATGCTATTTGCGCCCAGATCATCGCGAAAATTAAGGCACCTAATGTGAAGACGGGAAAACCGATGGCAACGGAACGATAGCCGATTTCATCCACCACATCTAAATTTAAATTTTTCGTTAAAGGCTTTAGGGAAGCGGATATTCTTTTCTTCAAGACGAGACGGATGCAACCGTATAAAATGAGTCCAACAATCGTTGACCATAGAACGGTATTGACTTTTCTTGCCGAAAGAATAGCCGGCAGTTCCACAAATCCCCCCAGACGTCCTTCTGTTAAAAGCTCCCCTTCATGCGGCGAAACAAGCGCCGGCAGATGAAATTCCATTTCCGCCTCTTGTCCATTTTTATCAATCCATTTAAACACTGATTCGTAATTCATTGCGCGAAATGCAGTAGTCACAAGAACAAAAGCAAGCGTTGCAACTAATACAAACATCACTGTCTCAAGCCAAAACGTTTTTTTGCTAGGTTTGGATTGGTCAACGACTTTTATTAAATACAAAACACCCGCCACAAAGCTGATTGCCAAAATGGCTTGTCCTGCTGCAGCCGTTGTAACATGGATTTTCAGCCAATCGCTTTGAAGAGCAGGAATGAGAGGGCTGATTTCCGTCGGGAACATGCTGGCATAGGCGATCAGCAATAGTGCCACCGGCAGCGTAAACAAACCGAGTGCAGAAAGTTTATAGATAAAATAAATGATAATAAACGCTCCTACAAGCATCATACCAAAGAATGTGGTAAATTCAAACAAGTTGGAAACAGGCGCATGTCCAGCGGCAATCCATCTTGTAATAAAATAGCCTAACTGTGCCAAAAACCCGACAATCGTTATAGCAATGCCCATGCGCGCCCATTTATTATTTTTTCCGCTTTTGCTCCGTTTATCTCGGATCGAGCCGCCGAAAAAGAAAGTTCCGATCAAATATAAAATAAACGCTACATATAATAAATTGCTGCTAAGCTCAGCCACATCATTCCCTCCTGCCTTTTGAAGCTCTTATTTTTGCAATTGCTTTTGGTCAACCGGAATTTGTATGTCCGTTCCTTTCAAAATAAAAGCAAACTCATTCTTCAGACCGTACCAGTTTTTGTTTGTATGCCCGGCAACATAAATTTTGTTTCCATCAGCTTTCAGCCAAATGCGCCGATGCTGCCAATATAACCCTTGAATCAATCCGATCATAAAAATGGTTCCTCCTAAAGCAAGCACCCATAAAGTTGAATCTTTTCTGACAACAAGTCCAGATAAATTTTTTGTTTCAACCCCTGCAAACTTCATTTTATATTTATTATTGCCATTTGGCTCAATCGTTTGCTGAATAGCAACAAAACTCGTCTCACCTTTCGGTCTGTCAGGCGCAATCATTTTGAAAACAAATGCCGGATTGTTCGGCACCCTTGTCCGAGTTGACGGTTTCCCCTCATCATCAAAATAAAAATCAGGCAAATAGCTGGCAATTTGAACACTGTAGCCATTTCCAAGAACATAGTTCTCTTTTGGATTCAATAAATCAATTACCACTTGCCCATAGCTTTTTTCCGTTTTTTTATCGATTAAATTAAAAGTCATTTTATTTAATTCGTTCAGCTTATAATCCACTTGATAAATCGAATAGGATTCAAATTTCAGCGGCTCATTGACGCGGATGCTGAAATCTTTTTCCTTTTTCAGCTTTGGCTTTTCACCTGGAAGGCTGTCGCCTGCCTTTTTATAAAGGGTGACATCTGACTGGTAATTTTTTGCAACCGCTCCGTCACCGACACGCTCGATCGCTTCTTGGAAAACATCTTTTTCCTTTTCTTTTTTGTACGTTTCAAAAATAAACTGATGATTTTGCAAAAAATATTCACCGTTTGTACCAGGGATTTGTTTTGTTTCACCTTCCCTAAGCCACAGCACTTCATCCACATACATTCCCGGGATAAAACGGAGCATTGCTCCGAATAAAAAGATGATGAGCCCAATATGATTGACGTACGGCCCCCATCTGGAAAAACGATTTTTTTCAGCTAAAATGTTTCCGTTTTCTTCGCGAATCCGGTAACGCCGCATTTTCAGCTTTTGCTTTACAGCTTCGACGTTTTTTTCAATATCCTGTACGTTTGATTCGCTAAAAAGCCGCTGTCTTCTTAAAAACGATTCATGCCGGGATACCCCTTGTTTTTTTAACGCCCGATATAAAGGGATCACTCGATCTAGCGAACAAATCACCAGCGATATGCCGATGGAAGCGATCAACGTCATGTACCACCATGAACCGTATAAATGATGGAATCCTAAAATATAATATAGTTGGCCTAATATTCCATACTCATCTTTGTAAAATTGTTCAGGCGTCGTATTGGTCGGTATGTACATTTCCTGCGGAAAAATCGTTCCGATAGCGGAAGCGATTAAAGTGATCACAATCAGCCAAACTCCGACCTTAACCGAAGAAAAGAAGTTCCATATTTTATCGATGATTGTTTTTTTATGTGTTTGCGAACGTCTCGCGCTTCCGTCATAGCGCATATCCAAGAGTTTTCCCGCTCCGTTTTCTTCCTCCACTAATGTGCGGCCGCAATTCTCGCAAAGCACCGTCCCAAACGAATTGACATGGCCGCATTCACATTTAATGTTCTTCATAATGAAAACTCCTACTTTTTAAGGTTTGATCATTTCCATATAGTTAGAAACATCTCGTTCTGTCATCGGTCCTGTCAAAATTTTAACGACCTTTCCGTTTTTATCAATCAGAAACGTCGTCGGCAACGGATCAACCCCATATGCATTCAGCACTTGCAAATCTTTGTCAATGACAATCGGAAAATGGAGACCGTACTGCTCCGCAAATTTTTCCACGGCTAATTCAGACTCGCCGACATTAACGGCCAATACTTCTACTCCAAGTTTTTTGAAATGCTGATATTGCCTCTCTATGTAAGGCATCTCGCGTTCACACGGCTTGCACCAAGTGCCCCAAAAATTAAGAAATACCCCTTTTCCCCGATAGTCAGAAAATTGATGTTTCTTGCCTTCCAAATCGATTAATGCAAAATCCGGCGCTTTTGAACCAACCTTCACCTTTTCTTTGCTCATAAAAAAGTTGGAATACAATGTGTATCCTAATGCACCGATTAAAAGAACAAGAATGGTTGTTCGTATGATCAATCGACGCTTCTTCATAAGCAGCGCTCCCTTTGTTTTTCATTCGCTTGTTATTATATCATTGAATATCCACATCATTTAAAAAATAATTTTGACGGTTGTGTGACAGCACGAGCATTGTTGTATTTAAATTTTTGCATGTTGCCCGAATGTTGCAAGCGCCCGCAATTTTTTCACTTCATGCGGCGTTAGCTCCCGAAACCCTCCCGGTTGAAGGCCTCTTAAGTCTAAAAAGGCATAGCGCTCTCTTTTTAATTTCAACACAGGATAGCCGATTTTATCAAACATTCGCCTCACTTGCCGGTTCCTTCCCTCATGAATGGTCAATTCGATTATGCTCGTTTTTTGCTTTTTATTCAATGAAAGCATTTTGATTTTGGCGGGTTTTGTCATTCCGTCTTCGAGCATGACGCCTTGTTCCAGCTTTTTTAATTCCCTTCTTTCTGGAATGCCTTTGACTTTTGCAACATATACTTTATCGATTTCATATCTCGGATGCATGAGCAGGTTGGCAAACTCCCCATCATTCGTCATGATCAAAAGCCCTGATGTATCATAATCTAGTCTTCCAACCGGAAAAATCCTTTGCGGATATTCCGGAAAAAAATCCGTCACGACTTTTCTGTCTTTGTCATCTTTCACACTAGATATAACCCCGCGCGGTTTATAAAATAAAAGATAGACAGGTTCTTCCTTCTCAACCGGAAGGCCGTTCACTTCCACCCGGTCATCGTCTGTGACTTTTGTTCCTAGTTCAGTTACGACTTTCCCGTTCACCGTTACTTTTCCTTCCAGTATTAATTGCTCGGCTTTTCTCCTCGAAGCAATGCCCGCACGAGCTATCACTTTTTGCAAACGCTCCATTCTTTTCACCTCTCTAAAATATTACCGTCTTTCCACATGTTGTACAAGCTCAATGCATTTTATGTTTTGTTTAAAAAACATTTGAAAAATTGACAGACAAAACAGCAGGGTTTGCGCTCCCTGCTGTTTATAGCAGCAGATATGTCAAATAAATCGATTCAATCGACAACAATCGGCACAGGAATTTATGCTTCAACTCCCTGCTGATCGTATTGCAAGCGATGCAAATTAGCAAAAATCCCATTCTTTTTCAATAATTCATCATGCGTCCCTTCTTCAGCGATTCCATCTTTTGTGACAACGATAATGCGATCGGCATTTTGAATCGTCGCCAAGCGATGGGCAATAATAAGTGTTGTACGATCTTTGGCCAATTCATCCAGCGCTTCTTGGATGGAGCGTTCTGTTTGGGTATCGAGCGCAGACGTTGCTTCATCTAAAATGATGATCGGCGGATTTTTTAAAAACATTCTGGCAATGGCAATCCGCTGTTTTTGTCCCCCTGATAATTTCAAACCGCGTTCGCCAACTTCTGTGTCATAACCGTTTGGAAGAGATTCGATAAATTCCTCTAAATGCGCCCGTCTTGCTGCTTCCTGTATTTCTTCATCCGTAGCATCCAGCTTTCCATAGGCAATATTTTCCCTCAATGTGCCTGTAAAAAGAAAAACATCTTGCTGAACAATGCCAATTTGCGACCTGAGCGATTGTTTCGTCATGTTGCGAATATCGATTCCGTCTATTAATATTTTTCCGTCATCTACATCATAAAATCTCGGAATTAAAGAGCAAATCGTCGTTTTTCCCGCCCCGGACGGACCGACAAATGCAACGGTTTCACCTGCGCGGATATGGAAATTGATTCCTTGTAAGACAGGCTTCTGGTTATCATAACGAAAAGATACATTTTCAAATGCGATATGTCCGCGAAGATTTGACACTTCAACGGCATCCTCCGCATCTTGAATTTCCGGCGCTTGATCCATCAATTCAATAAACCGTTTAAATCCCGCCATCCCTTTCGGATAAAGCTCCATGATCGCGCTGATCTTATCAATCGGTTTAAATAGAACATTGACATAAAGAATAAAGGAAACGAGTTCTCCATAAGATAATTGCTGGCGATAGCAAAGCCATGCCCCATAAACCAAAACAACAAGAACAATAAACCTTGTCATGAAATATATTCCTGAATTGCTGAAGGCCATCACTTTATAACCGCCAAGCTTTGCTTTCCGAAAACGGCGGTTATTGATCGTAAACCTGTCCATTTCATATTTTTCATTGGCAAAAGACTGAACAACCCGAACGCCCGAAACACTGTCTTCGACACGAGCATTGACATCAGCGATATCGCTGTACATCCGCTTCCACGCCATATTCATTTTTACATTGCAAAAGGTAATCACCCATATTAAAAACGGAACGATGATCATCGTAACGAGAGCCAATTTTACATTAATGGAAAACATTATCCAAAAGGCTCCAATAAAGGTCATGACAGCTATAAAGGCATCTTCCGGCCCGTGATGAGCCAGTTCGCCGATATCAAACAAATCATTCGTAATTCTGCTCATAATATGGCCCGTTTTCGTATTATCAAAAAAACGAAAAGATTGATTTTGGACATGTTGGAACAGCTTCTGCCTCATATCTGTTTCAATGTTAATCCCAAGCTTATGCCCCCAATAGTTGACAATGTATTGCAAAAAAGTGCTGATCATATAGACAATCAATAATCCGAAGCCAACAAGCAAGACAACCGGCCAATTCCCACCTGGCAACAGCTTGTCAATAAACCACTGCACCGCCGCCGGAAAAGCCAGTTCCAACACCGCTACAATAACAGCGCTGGAAAAATCGATGATGAACAATTTTTTATGCGGTAAATAAAATGAAAAAAATCTGCGGATCATGAAGGAACCTCCGAAATGTTTATTGATCACATTATAAAATTGATAGTGCCTTTTAAGCAACGAATTTACATCACTCTCTTTTTTTTCAACATAGAAATCCCCGAATGTCCTTAAAAAGGCATCGGGGATTTATTTTTATAATGTTTTCATTTGCGAACCTATCTTCCTACAAATCTTTTAAAAAACGATCCTTCCTTTTTTTTAATTGAAAAGGATTGTCACAATGACTACCGAAAAGATGATGGCGGCAAAGTCCGCAAGCAGACCGACTTTAATGGCATCTCCCATCCGCTTGATGCCTACTGCACCGAAATAAACAGTAATGACATATAAAGTTGTATCCGTGCTTCCTTGCATGGTAGAGGCAATCCGGCCGATCAAGGAATCTGCCCCGTAAATGGAAATTAAATCGCTCATTATTCCTAAAGAAGCTGTTCCAGATATCGGCCGAATCAGCGCCAACGGAACGATTTCCGTAGGAACATGGATCGTTCGGAAAATCGGCTTTAACATGTCCATAAAAAAATCGAGGGCCCCTGATGCCCTAAACACAGAAACAGCTACAAGCATGCCGACAAGATAAGGAATGATGGAAAAAGAAATCTCAATTCCTTCTTTTCCTCCCTCAACAAACGCTTCATAGGTGGGAATTCTCTTAAAAGTGCCATATAACAATATGAAACCGATGATGAGCGGTATCAGCCAAATCGAAACTGCACTTATCAACGCCATCATTTTTCCTCTTTTCTTTTTCGAAGATTGTAAAAATAACGGTCAATGAAAATAGCAGCGATGGTTGCGCAAAAAGTTGACAGAATGGTCGGAGCGACAATATCAGTAGGATTATGCGCTCCATAGGTCATGCGGATGGCAATGACTGTTGTTGGAACAAGTGTTAACCCGGTTGTATTTAAAGCCAGAAACGTGATCATGCTGCGGGAAGCTTCATCTTTATTGCCATTCAGCTTTTTTAATTGCTCCATCGCTTTTATTCCAAGCGGAGTAGCTGCGTTTCCAAGTCCAAACATATTTGCCAGCAAATTGGAGAGCATGTAGCCCATAGCGGGATGTTCAGAAGGAACGTCCGGAAAAATTTTTCGCATCATTGGTTTAAACAAAACCCCCAATTTTTCCAAAAGACCGCTTTTTTCTGCTATATTCATCAAACCGAGCCAAAACACAAGCACACTTATAAAGCCGAAAGAAATGGTTACAGCTTCTTTTGCTCCGGAAAAAATGGCCTTGTTAACTTCATCCATCGTACCATTGAACATCGCAAACACAACGCCGACAAGCGTTAAAAAAACCCATATAAGATGAATCATGCCGATGCACCCGTCACTTTCCAAAATATGCTTTGAAAATTTTTCAGGAAACGGTTCGGTTTTTCGATTTGGCCGTTGTCAAAGTAAATCGGCACTTTTTCAATGATTTTGTCCTTGATCAAAACATTTAGCATCCCCACTTTTGCCGGGGCTTTTTGCGGGTGGTCGCGCCAATCTTCTTTCGGCTTTATGACAGACAACCTTAATGTGACTGAAGCCATTTCTTCTTTTGTCAATGGCAGCACAACATCCCGGTTTAAAAAAATATGGTTTTGATAAATGGAATTATGAATGTTATCTAAATAGCCTTCTTTTTTCACCATGACGTTTTCATACTTGCCGAAAGCATGATCATACATGGAGATATGGTCGTTCCAATCATCAGGCGCATTCAGAGTCACTGAGATTAAATGCAGGCCGTCCTTTGCCGCCGTCGACACTAATGTTCTTTTTGCTCTTTTCGTATAGCCTGTTTTCCCGCCCGTACAATATTCATACAAGTTTAAAAGCTTGTTTTTGTTTTTCCAATGAAAACCGCCTCTATGATATTCTTTTGTGCCGAATATTTTTTTAAACGTTTTGTTTTCCATCGCATATTTGGTCAACAGCGCCATATCATAGGCAGTTGAATAATGGTTTTCATGGTCATCCAAGCCGTGCGGGTTGGAAAATTCCGTATTGCTCATACCGATCAGCTCTGCTTTTTGATTCATCATGAAAACAAAACCTTCCACACTTCCCCCCACAAATTCAGCAATTGCAACAGCTGCGTCATTGCCCGATCGCAGCATGAGGCCGTAAACTAAATCTTTTAGTTTGACCTTTTGCTTTTCTTGCAAATAAATGGAGGATCCTTCCGTGTGCACGGCGCGGCTCGACACGGTCACATATTGATCCAATTTGCCCGATTCAATGGCCAAAATCGCCGTCATAATTTTGGTAATGCTGGCAATGCGCATTTTTTGATTCGCATTTTTATGAAAGAGAATCCTATTGCTGTTTTGATCCATGACAATCGCGCTTTCCGCACTGACTTCAATGTTTTCTTCAGCCTGTGAATTGGAATGATCGGAAAAAATGATCGTGAAAACGATGATGATTGCCATGATTTGATTCAACCATTTCATAGGATCGTTCACGTCCCTTTATTCTTTTTGTACAAGTTTATGCAAAGAATGAAGCGGTATGAATTGAATTTTTCTTTTTAATGTGAACACAGAACAACTAAAAAAAATAAAAGGCCATAGAATCCATGAATGAATGTCTATGGCCTTTTTGCTGTTATGGATGTCATCTTCCGGAAACGGTCGGTGTCTTTTCGTCCTCTCTGGGAAGTTGGGGCATTTGCAGTGAGACTAATTTTTCCAATCTTGGGCAAAACACTTTTTGTATGACAGCCACAATTTTGATGAGAACCTTTCTACAGCTGATTTAATTTTTCAAAGAAAAGATCTGCTTCTTCTTGAATATATTCTTCTTCTTCCACCTCTGTTAAGGGAGGAAGCTCCTCAAGTGTTTTTAAGCCGAAATATTCCAGAAATTCTTTCGTCGTCCCGTACAAGATTGCTCTTCCTGCACCTTCTGCTCTTCCCACTTCTTTGATGAGGCCTTTGGCTGTGAGGGTTTGAAGCGGTCTTTCCGATTTGACGCCGCGGATTTCTTCGATTTCAATGCGGGTAATGGGCTGTTTATAAGCAATGATCGCCAACGTTTCTAAGGCAGCTTGCGATAGCGTTTGGTTGGATGGGGATTCTACCAGTCTTTTTAAATACGGTGCATGTTCTTTTTTTGTTGTGAGCTGATAAACCCCGGCCACCTCTGCGAGATGAAGCCCCCGTTCCTTTTTCTTATACTCTTCCTTTAGTTCTTCAATAATTTCCATGACCGTTATTTCATCGATCTCCAAAACGGAAGTCAATTGATTGATGGAGAGGCCTTCATCGCCTGCTGCAAACAGCAGTCCTTCCAGAATGGATTTCCATTCAATAATCCCCAAGCTCATCCAGTTTTTCACTCCCGTAAATATAAATTTCAGCAAAATTGTTTTCCTGTATCACATGTACATATCGGTTTTTCATCAGCTGCAGCAGCGCCAAAAATGAGACGACCAGCATATCCTTTCGATTGGAAGGAAAAAATTCATGAAAAGCTTTTTTCTGTTTGCAAGCTTTTAATTCAAAAATCATTTCCTTCATCCGTTGTTCGATCGGAATTTCTTCTTTTGCCACCGTTCTTTCCAGCGGTTTTTCCATATTGCTTCTTCTCAACATTTTTCTGAAAGCTCTTATCATATCATAAACGGTTACATCCGAATTTGGTGGAAGCGGCGTTTTTTCAGGCATATAATCACTTAAATCGCTCGGAGGTTTTGTAAAAACTTGTGCCCGTTCATTTTCCAGCTCTTTCAGTTTTAAAGCAGCTTCTTTATATTTTTTGTATTCGATCAATCGAGAAACGAGTTCTTCCCTCGGGTCTGGTTCTTCTTCAACAACGGCCTCTTCATCATCAGGCCATTCCTTTTCCTGCCTCGGCAGCAGCATTTTGCTTTTAATCGACAATAAAGTGGCAGCCATGACGAGATATTCACTGGCAACATCCAGTTCAAGCTCCTGCATTGTATGGATGTACTCCAAATACTGCTCCGTAATCTCGCTCACGGGAATATCATATATATCAATTTCCAAACGTTGTATCAAATGCAACAGAAGATCAAGCGGACCTTCAAATGCATCAATTTTGACTAAATACATTGCCACACCATCACCTATTTGAATTAAAAGAGCTATTTTTTAGTATAGAACAATCAAACGATGGAATCCAATACATTTTTTATCTTCCGATTCAACAAAATCAATGCTTTCTTTTTCTTGTTCTTTCCAATACACTATAAGCATAAAGAAGATCGAAAGAAGGAGAAAAATCCATATGTATCCGAAGGAATATCTTGAATTTTTGTATCATTTTCATTGCGACCGCGATTATTTTGAATGTCATGAAGTTCTTGAACATCTTTGGAAATTGGATCCGAAAGAAGAAAGAAAACCCGGTTGGGTCGGACTAATTCAAGTTGCGGTAAGTTTTTATCACTATCGGCGGGAAAACTTCAGAGGAGCCTATCGGATGATGAAAAACGCCATCGGCATATTAAGAAAGGAAAAACAGTTTATCGAAACGATCGGATTGGACAGCGGAAAACTGTTAAACACACTTGAACATTCCTTTGAGGGCATTCAGCAAAAAAAGCCATACAAAAGCATTCAATTGCCAATTTCCGATCCTGCACTGCTGGAAATTTGCTTCAACACAGCAAGAGAACGAAAAAAAACATGGGGAGAAAAAAGCGACTTATCTAATCAATATTTAATCCATAAACATAAAAAAAGGGATCGCAGCAGCATCATTCTAGAGCGGAAGGCAAGCTTGAAGGAGAAAGAAAAAAGAAGAAGATGATCAATCCTCTTCTTTTTCCTGCTGTTCAGCTTGACATTTTTCAAAAAATGATTGAATGAGTTCATTTGGAATCACATGTTTACCTTTGTATAATTCTTTTACAGCCTGAACCATTTTTTTGCCGATTCCTTCATGGCGATGGGAAGGATTGACACAAAGATGGTGGATTTCGACCAAATCATCGCCCTTTAATTCAACGCCGATCACACCAATCATGTCTTCTTCTTTCCATAGAAAAAGCTGCCAATTGTCTTCATTTTCATACGTTTTGATGGTTTGCTGCAATTGCTTTAAATCTTTTTCGTTCGGCATGAATGAAAGCAAACCCATTGCAATTTTTTCAAATGCTTTCTTGTATCGAACTAACATGTTAGATCCCTCATTAATCAATGACTTTCAAAAATGAAAGCTGTTAGGATTAGGATTTATTATTTAAGATATATTGCTTTTTACATTATATACACTTTGCTGCGTTTTTTAAACCGTTTTATCAAAAAGATTCATCAAGGGACTTGATTAAATTGGCCATTTCAATAGCTGATACAGCGGCATCCCATCCTTTGTTCCCAGCCTTTGTTCCCGCCCGTTCAATCGCTTGTTCAATGTTTTCGGTTGTGAGAACCCCAAATATGACGGGAACTCCTGTTTTCACGGACGCAGCAGCAATCCCTTTGGCCGCTTCATTGCAGACATAATCGAAGTGCGGCGTCGAACCCCGAATGACTGTCCCAAGCGCAATCACTGCAGCATATTTTTGCGATGCGGCCATTTTTTCAGCAATAAGGGGAATTTCAAAGGCTCCCGGAACCCAAGCGACATCAATATCACTTGCCGAAACACCGTGGCGAACGAGGGCATCAACGGCGCCGTTCAACAGTTTGTTCGTAATAAATTCATTAAATCTGGATACAACGATTCCAATTTTTAACCCTTGTCCCGCTAAATGTCCTTCAAATTTGTTTACATTCATCCTTATACCCTCCTATTTTATAAATGCAATAAATGACCTAATTTTGTCTTTTTAGTTTTTAAATAGTTTTCGTTTTCTTTATTTGCCGGCATTTCAAGCGGCACCCGCTCTAAAATAGTGAAACCATATTCTTTGAGCCCTTCAATTTTTTTCGGGTTATTGGTCATAAGCCGAATATAATTCACACCCAAATCCTTCAGCATTTGAGCGGCAATTCCATAGTCTCTTAAATCGGCATCAAACCCTAGTTTTTCATTTGCTTCCACGGTGTCATAGCCCTGCTCCTGCAGCTTGTATGCTTTCAATTTATTGATTAAACCAATTCCCCTGCCTTCTTGGCGCAAATATAAAAGGATGCCGCTTCCTTCTTCTTCAATTTTCCGCAAGGCGGCGTGAAGCTGCTGACCGCAGTCGCATCGGTGTGAAGCAAATACATCTCCTGTTAAACATTCAGAATGAATTCTGACCAATACCGGGGTCTCCGGCTTTACCGTTCCTTTCACTAGCGCTACATGTTCTTTATGATCCAACTGGCTTGTGTAGCCGATCGCTTTAAAATGGCCATGAGCTGTCGGAAGTTCAATTTCCACTTCCTTATTCATCCATGTTTCATGTTTTTTTCGGTATTGGATTAAATCCTTTATGGTAATCATTTTTAAATGAAAAGTTTCAGCAATTTTTTTTAACTGCGGCACCCGGGCCATTGTCCCGTCTTCATTGATGATTTCACAAATCACCCCTGCCGGAGCACAGCCTGCAAGCTTTGCTAAATCTACTGCTGCTTCTGTATGTCCCGGTCTTTTGAAAACACCTTCATCCTTTGCAATGAGCGGAAAAACATGACCGGGTCTTTTAAAATCCGCCGGTTTTGCCTCCGGATCTATCAGCTCTTGAATGGTTTTAGCCCGTTCGTAAGCGCTGATGCCTGTTTTTGTCGACTTGTGGTCAACGCTGACGGTAAAAGCTGTTTTGTGTATATCAGTATTAAATTCTACCATTGGATGCAACTGCAATTTCCCGGCAAGATGTTTCGTCATCGGAACGCAAAGAAGGCCCCTTCCATGGGTAATCATGAAATTAATCATTTCTGGCGTTGCAAACTCGGCCAAACCGACAAAATCTCCTTCATTTTCCCGGTTTTCATCATCTACGATGATGACGACTTTTCCTTGTTTTAAATCCGCTATTGCATCATCTATTGAATGAAACATTTTTATCACCTCTAATCATTGAAAAAACCGTGCTTTTGCAAAAAATCTTTGGTAATCGCCGATTGCTCGTTTTTAAACGAGACAAATTTCTCCAAATATTTGCCGATCAAGTCGCATTCAATATTGACAACGTCTCCTGTTTCTTTTTCCCCAATGATCGTTTCCGAATACGTGTGAGGTATGATCGAGATCGTAAATGTATTGTCCGTCAAGCCAAAGATGGTTAAACTAGTTCCATCCACAGCGACGGAGCCTTTCAAAATCATGTAGCGGAGCAATTGTTTCGGCGCCTGAATGTCATAATAAACTGCGTTTTCCAATTTCTCCTTTTTGACAATCGTTCCGACACCGTCAACATGCCCTGAAACGATGTGACCGCCAAACCTGTCGCCGAGAGCCATCGCTCTTTCCAAGTTCACGTTTGAACCGGCTTTTAACGTATTTAATGTTGTAGCTGCCATCGTCTCCGGCATCACATCGACGGAAAAAAAATGTTTTTGATAATCCGTAACTGTTAAACAAACGCCGTTCACTGCAATGCTGTCTCCTATCTTTACATCTTGTAAAACGTTTTTCGCGTAAATTTCTAATTTCACCGCTTTGTTTGAACCTTTAATTGTTTTAATTCGGCCGATTTCTTCAATAATTCCAGTAAACATTTTTGTTCACCACCTTATTTCGGCGTAAAAACAATTTTCAAATCTTCCCCTATTTTGCTTACCGATTGCATTTGGAACTGATAAGCTTCCTCCATCTTGAAAACTTCCTTCCCGCTAACAGCCGAAAGGCCGCCTTGATCACCCAATATTTTCGGGGCAAAATAAACAATTAACTCATTCACTGCCCTCGCCTCTAAAAATGAAGCATGAACCATAGCTCCTCCTTCAACAAAAAGGGATGTAATGCCATGTTCGCCAAGCATTTTTAATATTGCGGGGATTTCCAGTTGATTCTGCAAAGGAAACACCTTTGCCCCCAGCTTCTCAATTTCCTCTTTTTTCTTGCACTTCCCATCTTGGCAAATCACCCATGTTTCAGCTTCCTGATCATTCAATACTTTTGCCTCCAACGGTATGCGAAGATGGGTGTCTAAAATAATTCTTTTCGGTGTTCTCTTCCGGTCCGAAAGTCTGCAGGTGAGGCTGGGATTATCTTTTATAATTGTATTGACGCCAACTAAAATGCCGTCATGCCGTTCTCTGTACCTGTGAACATCTTTTCTGGCCTCTTCACCAGTAATCCATTTGCTGTCGCCAGTTTTCGTTGCGATTTTCCCGTCAAGCGTCGCAGCATATTTTAACGTGACAAACGGAGTTTTTGTTTGGATAAAATGAAAGAAAACTTTGTTCAGTTGTTCCCCTTCATTTGCCAAAATCCCTACTTCCACTTCTACTCCAGCCGCTTGCAAAGCTTTCACGCCATTGCCGCTGACTAGAGGATTCGGATCTAAAGTGGCCACAACTACTTTTTGAATTCCTTTTTCAATGATGAGATTGCAGCAAGGCGGAGTTTTTCCATAGTGACTGCAAGGTTCCAGTGTAACATACAGTGTAGCACCTTTTGCTTTTTCCCCCGCCATATTCAAAGCATGGACTTCGGCATGCGCTTCCCCAGCTTTTAAATGCGCGCCAAAGCCAACGACTTCGCCATCTTTTACAACAACAGCTCCAACTAAAGGATTTGGGCTTGTTTGCGCAGTTCCCTGTTTCGCTAAATGAAGCGCCAATTCCATCCATTTTTCATCATGCAACAGCAGCACACCTCCTTTTTTCTTTCAATGAAAAAGCCCTAGGACATTCCCTAGGGCATGATAGATCACTATTATGAAAGAAGGCATGCTCAAATAAGAGTATAAATCCTGTTATTTTTCAACAGTTTATACTCTCCACCTTCCAGTGATCCTTCTCCCATCCAGACTATACTGTCGGCTCCGGATTCTCACCGGATCCACCGCAAAGGCCATCCGCCGATGCGGGTCACGGGCTTAAAAGGCAAATGCTTTTTCACCGCCGGTCGGGAATTTCACCCTGCCCCGAAGGATGTTTTATTCAATTGTGATTCAATTATCCCCCTCCAATTTTCTCCTGTCAAGGTATTTGATCGAAATCCTCCGGAGGGTTTTATATCAATGAAGATGAAACGGCTCTTCCTTTTTGGCGGGGAGCAAACGGCTCGAGCTATGCTTCCGATTCTGTTCCTGTTTATTTTTCGATGAAGAGCCAGTAGATCAATCCCCAAACAAGGCTTAACACGAGAAGGATAATAAAAAGCAGCCAGTTTTTTATCTTCATTTTCAGCCTCCCTTTCCCGATAGAAAGCGAGAATATTTATTCCTCATACACTTCGACTTTTTTCATGACATCGCCGTTTTTCATATTCAACACCGTTTCCATTCCGGATGTCACTTGTCCAAAGACAGTATGCACACCATCTAAATGAGGCTGCGGTTCGTGCACAATAAAAAATTGGCAAGAGCCTGTATCTCTCCCGGCATGAGCCATCGATATGGCTCCTGTAACATGTTTGTGAGGATTTCCATCGGTTTCACATTTAATGGTATATCCTGCATTTCCTGTGCCATTTCCATTCGGACAGCCACCTTGGCTGACAAATCCAGGGATAACCCGATGAAATGTCAAACCATCATAAAAACCGGAATTGGCTAATTTCTCAAAATTTTCCACTGTTTTAGGAGCTTCATTCGGAAAAAGCTCAAATTCAACTTTTTCCCCGTTCTCCATCAATATGTATCCTTTTTTGCCCATCAAAACCGTTCTCCTTCTTGTAAAAAGTTTCTCTCTATTTTATCATATCTTGAAAAGAAAAATCCAAAATGAAACGTTTTGCTGTTTGATTACGTCATATTAAAATGAACGTCTTTCATAAGTTTGAAAAAATCTTGAAATCATCTCTTCAATATTTTTAGGAGGTTAGGCAATGAAAAAATTTTTGTTCTCTATATTATTTTTCTTAAGCTTGGCGGTTCCTTCAACCGGATTTGCGGATTCCGCTGTTGGCGATGTCATCATTACATTAGGCAGCGACTTAACGGAACAGCAAAAACAAGATTTGCTGAAGGAAATGAATGCGCCTGAAAATCCGCAAATCGTGACGGTCACCAATGAAGAAGAGCATAAATATTTAGGGGATTACATCCCTAAAGCGCAAATTGGTTCAAAGGCGATTTCTTCTTCCAAAATACAAATTGAAAAAAGCGGTTCCGGATTGGAAGTTCAGACAAATAACATTAATTGGGTGACGGATGAAATGTATTTAAATGCCTTGATGACGGCAGGGGTGAAGGATGCAAACGTTTATGTCACCGCTCCTTTCGAAGTTTCCGGAACTGCAGCTTTAACAGGGCTTATGAAAGCTTATGAAGTGTCAACCGATCAAGCAATCCCGGAAGATGTGAAAAAAGTGGCGAATCAAGAATTGGTCGAAACCGCAAAGCTCGGGGATAAAATTGGAGAGGAAAACGCCTCGGCATTAATAGCAAAGGTTAAAGAACAACTTTCCGAAAACGGCGTTCCGAGTAATGATCAAGAGCTGAGGGAAATGATTGAAAATGCCGCAAAAGACTTAAATATCACACTTTCAGACGATGATATCAACCATTTAATGAATTTATTCAATAATATGATTAATGTAAACATTGACTGGGATCAAGTCGGCCAGCAGCTTGATCAAGCAAAAGAAAAAATTTCAAAATTTCTCGAATCGGAAGAAGGACAAAATTTTTTGCAGCAATTAAAAGACTTTTTTTCCTCTCTCATTGATTCAATCGCTTCGTTCTTCTCCGGCAAATAACCTTTCGGTGAAATGAGGCTAAAAAATAGAGGAAAATTCCCACAAAAGATCAAAAGACCACAGAATTCATGAATGAAGTTCTGTGGTCTTTTATCATATTGGGTTCTGATGAAAATTTTCGCCCTACCGTTGTCCAACTTCTGCTTTTAAAGGCAAATCCAGTCTGACTAAATCCTCATAGGTCTCCCTTTTGACAACAAGTTTAGCTTCGCCGTTTTCGACAAAAACAACAGCAGGTCTTGCGATCCGATTGTAATTATTCGCCATTGAATAACCGTAAGCTCCAGTGGCGAAAATGGCTAAAATATCTCCTGCCTCAACCTTTGGAAGAGGCAAATCCCAAACAAGCATATCGCCGCTCTCACAGCACTTTCCCGCAATGGAGACAACTTCCGAACACTCATCATTCATCCGGTTGGCTAATGCTCCTTCGTATTTCGCCTGATACAAAGCCGGTCGAATGTTATCGCTCATTCCGCCGTCCACCGCAGCATAATGGCGGACGTCGGGAACTTCCTTTTGCGAACCGATGGAGTATAAAGTGGTTCCTGCATCCCCGACAAGCGAGCGGCCCGGTTCTATCCATATTTCCGGAACCGGAATTCCAAGCCGCTTGGAATGTTCTATAACGACCTCGACCATTTTCTCCACATAAACATTCATCGGCAGCGGTTCATCCTCTTTCGTATAGCGGATGCCAAATCCGCCGCCTAAATTCACCACCTGCGGAACAAAATGATACTGATCTTTCCATACCGATATTTTTTCAAAAATCTTCCCAGCCGCCAAAACAAATCCTTCTGTATCAAAAATTTGCGAACCAATATGGCAATGAATCCCCAGCAAATGGAAAGAAGGATGATTCAGCACCCGCTCGATCGCTTT